>NZ_NQYG01000039.1:0-52265 GCF_002878485.1 Pseudomonas sp. AD21 | reverse complement strand
TTGCTCGCGAAGAGGCCCGAATCAACACCGCCAAAACCTCGCCTACAGCAGGTTACCGCTTGCCACCGGTTCAATCTGCGCCCAGTGCGACGTATCTTCACGATGCTGCTGCAGATACGGCAACACCGCCGCCAGCAACGGCGCCTTGAATGCTTCCTGAAAACGATGGGCCAGGCCCGGAATCAGTTTCAACTGACTGCCGCGAATATGCGCCGCCAGATGCACACCGTGCATCACCGGCAGCAACGGATCGGCCGTGCCGTGCACCACCAGGGTCGGTACCCGCAGTTGATTGAGCAATGCCACCCGGCTCGGTTCCGCAAGAATCGCCATGATCTGGCGCTTCACACCTTCGGGGTTGAACGCCCGGTCGTAGGCCACCGCTGCCTGATGCAGCAACGCCTGCCGATCATCAGTAACCGCCGGACTGCCCAGTGCCGCCAACAGATCAGCCTGCTGCTCCAGCGCCACCTCGCGATTCGGCGCACCGCGTCGCGCCAGCAGTTGCACCAGCGCCGCACTCGGTGCCGGCAAGCCTTCGGCGCCGGAACTGGTCATGATCAGCGTCAGGCTCTCCACCCGTTGCGGTGCCATTGCTGCAAGATGCTGGGCGATCATCCCGCCCATGCTCGCGCCCAGTACGTGGAACTGCTCGACGTGCAGCGCGTCCATCAAACCCAGCGCGTCATCGGCCATGTCGGTCAGTGAATACGGAGCTGACATGGGCAGGCCGAGCTTGTAGCGCAGCACTTCAAAGGTCAGGTTGGCCTCGGCCGGCGCCTGGCGCCAGGTCGACAGGCCAACGTCACGGTTGTCGTAGCGGATCACCCGGAAACCCTGCTGACACAACGCAACCACCACTTCGTCCGGCCAGTGGATCAACTGCCCGCCCAGCCCCATGACCAGCAACAGCGCCGGATCCGACGCGCGGCCAATGCTCTGGTAGGCCAGGCTCACCTGCGCCAGATCGACCCGTTCAGTCGGTACATTGACGTCGCAACGCGAAGCCGCCATCGACGGCAGGCCGAACAACAGCGCGGCCAACAGAAAAAATAAACGCATGGAAAAACACCGAAACGCAGAACCCCAGTAGAGCGCGAGTCTGATGAAGTTTGTTCAAGCGCGCTGCCACAGTTGCGTGACAGTTTGATGAAGAGTGCCGAGCGGTCATTCGCTGTCAGCCGCAACCGTTCGTCGCAACTGTCATTTCTGTCAGTAGTGCGCACACCCGCTTTTCGTTGCACTGAGACCAGGACAACACAATCAATCCTGGAGGAAAGTTGATGAGAATCTGGATAGTTGCACTCGCACTGTTGTTCTCTGCTTGCAGCACTCCACCGATGGAGGTCACTCAGGTACCGCAGATGCCTTCAGGGGTCGGTGTCGCTGCCGAACTGCAAAAGCGCTATGACGAAACCATCAGAATGTGTAATGGCGCGTCCAGCCAGCCAGCCTTTCTCTGCTCCGGCCTGATGTTGCGCGCCACCGATACCCCGAACGGTTTCCATGTCTGGGACCCGAGTCCCGGTGCCATCGAACTGGGCGGAATGTCGTTCTCGTATTTGCGCAAAGACGCCAGTTTCAGGCACATGCCCTGGGACCGGAACAATGGCTACATCATTTACCCGGTATTGAAACGCCCGGTGGGCACTGTGCAAACCATGGTGCTGTGTGTGTTTCCCATCGACGGCGCGACATGGGGCCGGGATAAACCGGGCTGTGGTGCATCCGATGTTTACCCTGTCGTCAGTAAACGCTGCCAGTCCCAGAACATCACCACGGCCGAACAGTGGGTCGCCCACACCTTCACCCACAACGTCGATTATTTCCGCTATCAGTGCAGCTTCGATGTGCGCGACGAAATGAATGAACTCGCCGCCGACTCGTTTTATCAAGCCATCCGCGCGATCGCGCTGAAACCCGTCGGGCGTCCGGGGTTCAATGAATTCAGCGAACTCATCATCAAAACCTGGCCGAAGGGGATCCCGGCACAACTGCCCATCGAAGCATTCTTCTACGTGGATAGCGGGCTGGCCGTGGCGAGGTATAACCAACGCGACTTCTACAACGAATCAAAAGGCAAAATCGTCCCGATCATAAAACTGACGATGCCGACCTCTACGCAGAATGCGCGGTTTGAACTCCGACAAGAAGATCAGGACGTCGCGCAATCCCGCTTGCCTTGATCACTGAGGTAATTATTGATCGCGCGTGACCTGAGGTGGACACCCACCGAAACGAATGCGCGATCAAGCGATAACTATGTACCGCAGGGCTCTGTGACGGCTCGCCTCTAATGGCATGAATGCCCGGGATTTTCCGGCCTGCATGCCTTTTGGAGCCTTGTCGCATGTCCCACGCACTGCCCCCTGCAACGGCCGATTTCGGCCTTGATCAACGACTACAGCCACACGTCGATCAAAATCTTCACCTGTTGGCGACAGCGCGTTTGAACGACTGTCACCAGCAATGGCTGGATCTCATGGCCCACCACCCCCGGCAGCCCGAAAGCGCCTGGTGGGGTGCCCGCGCGCCCGGTACTGCGTTGTCGCGTCGCGACCATGCCCTGAGTCTCTATCACCTGCATTTCGAGGCCGCGATTCAATGGGCGGATGCCGAAGGCAAGCTCGACTCCGCACAACGACACAGGCTGGCGCAGCTCCTCACACCTTCGAGCAAGATCGCTGCGGATCTGCGGGTCGCGCAACCGGTACTCAACCGTGTCGATAACAGCCGTCTGCGTTTGTACGGCACGTTGCTGATCCAGCTGGAGGAAACGGTACTGCTTTATCTGCCCGCGCACCCGCAACCGTTGATCCGTTTCGAACAGCAGACCGATCTTGAACGCTGGCTGATTGATCAGCACCCGGACCCGCTACGCACCACCTCGCTGGACTTCATCGAGTTCGGTAACGATCCGCTCACACGCGGAGTTGAACCATTGATGTCCACATCGGCAAGCACCGGCGCTGGTTGGGCCGCGCTCGACAAATTTTTTCCGGTCGCGCCCACTCTGCCTGAGAGCGCCGAGCCAACCGTCGATGAGGTTACGCCCTTTGGCTTGCTGGTGGCCGACATTCCCCTTGAGCTGCGCCGGCAGACGCTGGCGCGTGAACAGCGCGCGCTCGACCGTTTGCTTGGCGAGACCGCTGCCGCGGATCTGAACAGCCCGCAACGTCAGCAACTGGCGCAGCAGTTCGACGCGCTGAGCGAGGCCCGCCAAGCCAGTCATGATGCAGCATCGGCACTGCTAGACAACCGCGATCCACTGAAAATGCTCGAACTGCGCCATGCCACAAATGTCCATTACCACGCGCTGCTGCAGGCCCGAATCGCGGGGCTGCGCATCGAGGTCGAACTGCAACGGGTGCTCGATCACCTGAGCGTCGAGGAGCACCGGCGAATCATCGCGTTGCTGGACGCACCTGAGCGCAACCCTCAGCTGGTCGACGGGGTGATTGCCCGCGTGTCGTTGTCGGCGGCAGACCAGGACCTTCCCCACATCGAGGACCTGCATGGTGTGCTGATCATCGCCGCGTCTTTGGCGCTGGAGCCAGGCTCGACCGAAAGCCTGCTGCTCTACTGGCCGGGCCAGTTCGGCGGACTGCAGCGCTTCGATTCGCGTCTGGCGCTGGAGCAGAACCTGTTCAAGCGCTCGCCCAACGATCACGAACTGGCCCTGCACCTGACGCCACTCAAGAGCGATCCGCTCGCCTGGTCGCTTGATCAGCAGCTCTATCAGTGCGAACAACAAGCCGCGCAGATTCTGCACGACAACCCGTTGCCCACGCATGCCAGCGAGCGCAACAGCGAAATGGAAAAGCTGCGCGAACAACACCTGCCGCGCCTGACCCTGCCGCTCGCGCAGGCCCGTGAACGGGCATTTGCCGAGCGCCAGGAGCAAGATCACAGCGCCGCGCTGGCCGGCAACCTGCCCGCATGGTTCGACAACGTGGACGGCGCACACCGTGCACGGATCAAAACGCTGATCAGCCATTATCTCGTCGCCATTCGACGCGCCCATGCCTTGCTCGAGCGCGAACTCCCGCCGCGTCAGGCCTTCGCCGAAAAACGCATCGACGCCCGATTGCGCACAGACTTCTCGTTGGGAACACGTGTGTCCGTAAGCCTCGACCTGCCCGATTCCACGGTCTGGCAAAAAACCCTGATCGAGGGCGCCGCGCCCGGCACACCACAACGCAATGTCCTGACGGCCAGCGCCAGACGCAGCGACATCACCCTCGAACAACTGGCACAGGACAACATCGACCAGGACATGGGGTGGCGCCTGTTGTTCATGCGGCTCAAGGTCAGCACCGAAGACGCCGCCGACCGGCGGAGCATCGAGGCCGGGCTCAAACCGGCCTACTTGCGCAAACTGGTGACAGAACTGGATCTGCCCGGACGCTACGAAAGCCTGATTCGCCAGACGTTTTTCGGCACGCCGGCAGAACCTGCGTTCCAACAGGCCTGGCGCCGCGAATGCCTGAGCGAGCCGTGGCGCTTGATGCTCAAACTGCAAGGCGAATTCGCCCTGCTGCAAGGACACATCGACAGCGCCGGCCATGACCTGCTGAAGATTGCCATCGATGCGACAACACCTGAGGCTTACGCGGTCGATGGTCAACGCATAGCACTGCTGCCGGCGCATCTGACGGTCGGCGGTGAAGACACCGCGCATCAGGGACCGAGCACGCTCACAGGCGTGACGTTCATTGTCGAGCAAACCGCTGGCCTGACCCTGCTGTATCTGCCCGACAGCAGCGACGCCATCTTCCTGCGCCAGTACGAAACACTGGAACAGGCGCGCCTGGATCTGTTCAAGCGTTGCGTGGACAGCAAAATGGTCAACTATCTGGCCGGGCGCGCCGTGAGCGGCGATTTTGCCAGTCATGTCAGCCGGATCGAGCAGGCGCAACTGCGCAACTTCGATGCCCTGATCGGCGTCGGAATGGCATGGCCCGCTACGACATCACTCGCCAACCATCTGCTGAACGTGCACATGGGCCGGTTGCTGGAAGCCCATCGCAACAGCTCGCGCTCCAACGATGCGTTGTATCTGGAGCACTGCGCCTTGAAGTCCGGTGCGCTGTTCAATTACCTGAAAATGGCCATCGGCATGCTGCCGTTCATCGGCGCAGCGGTGTCCCTGTATGACGCCTGGAATAGCGCCAATCTGGCCGTGGCGGCGTTCTTGCGGGGTGAGATCGGTCAGGGGCTGGCCGAGGTGGAGGCGGTGCTGCTGTCACTGATCGATGCTGCCATGGACGTGCTTCCGGGGACGGTATCGGCCCCGGCTGCCGCACGTCTGGTGACCCGTCGACGGCAACGCGCGGCATGGGGCAAACCGGCCGCGATACCGACGTCCTGGCAATGGGCCCGGCAGTCGCTCGATCGCTTCAAGGGTTACGAATACGAACACGAAATTTCCCTGGCCGGCCTGCACCCTGCCACCCACGGCGTCTACCGCAACGTCTACCGCCATGTCGATGGCGACTTCATCGTCCGTCAGGGCCGCACCTATCGCGTCCAGCTCGGCGATGCACCGCGCGGCTGGAGACTCTACGGCACCTGGCTTCGCGGCTACAAACAGCCGATCGCCCTCGACGAAAGCGGCCAGTGGAACACTCACTACGCGGTGTTCGGCACCGTGATGGAGGGGGGCGGCGCAGGCGGCGGCGCGGTACTCGGGCATCTGGCTGACGGCATGGATCCGCTCTGGCCCGCCCCGATCCGCCAGTGGTTGCCGCGCTGGTGGACCGATCGGCAACTGCGCAGGCAATTGACCCTGACCAACACCGCCGATGCCTACACCCGGCGCCTTGATACCCAGACGCGCAGTTCCAACCAACTGTTGGAGCGTTACAACCGGTTGTTGGAGCGTGACAACCAACTGTCCATTGCCGAGCGTCAATCTCTGGAAGCGACGGTCGACGCCGCCTGCCTCAACGATATCGGACTGGCTCAGGAGCTCTACCAGAACGTTGCCGAACTACTGCCTCTGAGTCACGGCAGAAAACGCCTGCTGCTTGAAGACATTCAAAGTCGCTGCGCATGGGCGCAGGTTGATCGGTCAATACAGCGCGCCGCGATTTCCCGCCAACGCCTGCTGGAGCATCTGGACAGTGTCGACGCATTCGTTGCGCAGTCTGATGCGACGCCCTTCGATGACACCACAGCGCATTTAAGCCTCATGGCCCAACGCAAAGTCGTGCGCAAAAACTTCCTCAAGGAATTCGATCACCAGCACGGGCTCATCGAACAGGCCAATCTGTGGAACAGCCGCATCACCAACCGCGCACACAAAGCCAAAATGACAGCGGAGCTTGCGCCACTCAACCAACGGTTTGGCGAAACCACGCACTATTACCTCAGAACCGCGCACATTCTGGAGATCATTACCCACTATGAAGCGGTCGACGATCTGTCCTGGGTCTACTTCCACGTTCAACTCAAAGAAGCACGAGTCAAGGTCGGACGGGCGCTGCTGACGCAGCATCATCTACCGGATGTGCAGGCCAGCCTTGCACAGCGCAACCGGGTGATCGAGGACTGCCTGGACACCTACGCAGGCTTTCGTCGGCAGTTGAACGCGTGGACGCTGGGTTATCCCCAGCACCTCGATCTTGAACAGGTCAAAGCGTTTCTCGATGGTCTGACCAAGGTTGAACAACATGCTCGCCAAGCGATCAGGCAGCGTCCGGCGATCAAGCCCAAAGAAGCGGGCGGCAAGCAATTGTTTGAAACCGAGGACAACCAATTGCTGATCGGTATCGAAAGTATTGATGCCGGAACCCGGCAAAAGCGCTTCACCATCGAAGGCATCGACGGTTATCAGGAAACCTGGTTATCGCGTTCGAGCGGCAAATACCATTTGCACGCTCAACCGGCGGCCTCTGCGCCCCCCTTGCCAGCCAACGTGCAGCCGCTGCTGAAAGAAGCCCGAAAGCGCCTGGCCGGCGTCCAGGCCTATAACAGCAAAGTCACCGGTTACGCGAGACAAGACATGCTGCCCGTCGATCTGGAACACATGTTAGGCAGTGAAGCGACCGAACTGAGCACCCGTGCGAACGCCATCGCACGGCTCTCGCCAGCCGAGCCACTGGTCGTGCAATTGCAGGACCAGGCCCAGGAATTGATAAGCCTCGGCCGTACGTTGCGCATCGATCAGTCACTGCGCAGCAGAACCCCTACCGAGGGTTATCTGGACTATCTGCTGCAACAGAAAATGCTCGATATCCGCAAGGAAGGCGCAATGCGCGCGCTGGGCAAGCGCGCTGACGGGCGCAAGGACTTTCTCCAGGAATATGAGGTGCGCGACCTCACCGCCAACCCGCCACGCACGCTGTGGTACGCACACTTTCACTACACCTCGGACAAAGTGCCGTTCCACGACTTCGTCAAAGCCCATCTGAAATTGCCAGAGCAGCGCAATCTCGGCCTGCAATGGCAACAGGCCCAAGCGACCAGCGGCGCTCAGGTCGAGGCGATCTGGCGCGGTGATATCGGCAAACCGCTGGGCATCCAGCATTTCGCCAACCTCTAAGACAGAAAAACAGCGGGGCACAGGAAGTGCCCCGCTGCGACTTCAGCGGTCGACAGCCCCGCCAACATGAGACAAACTCACCGTCTTCGCCTCGTTCACAAATTTTATTCATGGAGCCATGCGGTGCTTGAAATCCGTCATTTGAAAACCCTGCATGCCCTGCGCGAAGCCGACAGCCTGGTCGATGCCGCCGACCGCCTGCACCTGACCCAATCGGCGCTGTCCCACCAGTTCAAGGAACTGGAGGAGCGCATGGGCATGCCGTTGTTCGTGCGCAAGACCAAACCGGTGCGCTTCACCAGCGCCGGTTTGCGCCTGCTGCAACTGGCTGATGCAACCCTGCCGCTGCTGCGCGCCGCCGAACGCGACATAAGCCGACTGGCCGGTGGCACTGCCGGGCGCCTGCACATGGCGATCGAGTGCCACAGCTGCTTCCAGTGGCTGATGCCGACCATCGACCAGTTCCGCGATGCCTGGCCGGAAGTCGAACTCGACCTCGCCTCGGGCTTCGCCTTCGCTCCGCTGCCGGCACTGGCCCGTGGTGACCTGGACCTGGTGGTGACCTCCGATCCGCTGGACATCGCCGGTATCACCTACGTGCCGCTGTTCACCTACGAAGCGATGCTCGCGGTTGCCAACCAGCATCCACTGGCGAGCAAACCCTACATCGTGCCCGAAGACCTGCTGACTGAAACCTTGATCACCTACCCGGTGGAACGCGATCGGCTGGACATTTTCACCCGTTTCCTCGAACCGGCCGACATCGAACCGGCGCAGGTCCGCACTTCGGAGCTGTCGGTGATGATGATGCAACTGGTCGCCAGCGGCCGTGGCGTCTGCGGCATGCCGCACTGGGCGCTGCACGAGTACAGCTCGCGTGGCTATGTGAAGGCCAAGCGACTGGGCGAGAAAGGCCTGTTTGCCACGCTGTACGCGGCGATCCGCGCCGACATGCTGGATGCGCCGTACATGCGCGATTTCCTGCTGACGGCCAAGGACACGTCGTTCTCGACGCTGGATGGGGTCAGCGCGGTTCGTTGAGGCTGGCGGTTGGCACGAAAGGCGCGGACCACATGTGGATCTTGTCGAAGTAGTCCTCGCCGACCCGCACTGCCATCGGCTCGAGGCCGAACTGGATGAAGCCGCAGCGCTGGTACAGATGAAATGCTGCGTCGTTGCCAGCGGTGACGGTCAATTGAATGACTTTCAGCGCCGGATGCTGCTGCGCTTCGCCCAGCACGGCCTCCATCAATTTCAGCCCCAGCCCGCGCTGACGAAATTCCGCCGACACGTACATGCCGAATACCGTTGCCTTGTGCCGGGCCTTTTCCCGAAGTTCGAACGCCAGGCCGACGATGCCCACCAGCCGACCGTCTTCGAACGCGCCGAACACCGCGTCGAGCTTGCTGGTCAGCCGCGCTTCCCACCAGCTCAGCGGCATCACCGCGCGCTCGCGCACGCTGGAGGTGAAGGCCTGCGGGTGGCGGTCGTAGGCCTCCAGCATTAATTCGCGGTAGGCCAGCGCGTGGCTGGCGTCCAGCCGTTCGATCCACATGTTCAGGCCGTCCTGCGTTGTTCCAGCATCAGGCGCACCGCCAGGCCACCGAGTACAAAGCCCATGAAGTAGCGCTGGATTGCCAGCCACGTCGGGTTACGCACGAACCACGAGGCAATGCCTGCCGCAAACAACGCGATCAGCAGATTGACGCTGAAACTGACGCTGATCTGGGTCAGGCCGAGGATGATGCTCTGGGTGAACACCGAGCCGTGTTCGGGGGTGATGAATTGCGGAAACACCGAAAGGTAGAAGACCGCGATTTTCGGGTTCAAGGCGCTGGTGAGAAAGCCCATGGTGATCAGTCTGCGCGAGGAGTCCGGCGGCAATTGCTGCGCCTCGAACGGCGAGCGCGCACCGGGTTTCACCGCTTGCCAGGCCAGCCACAGCAAGTACAGCGCACCGGCCCACTTCAACACTTCATAGGCCATCGGCACCGCCAAAAACACCGCAGTCAAACCGGCAGCCGCCGCGAACATGTGCACGAAGAATCCACCCACCACGCCCAACAACGACGTGACCCCGGCCTTGCGTCCCTGACAGATCGAACGCGAGATCAGGTAAATCATGTTCGGCCCCGGCGTCAGCACCATCAACAGCGCGGCGGCGGCGAAGATCAGCAAGTCTTGAAGCGGGATCATGGCAGTGTCCTTTGCGTGAATGTTCAGGCGAGCGCGGTCAGCGAATTGCGATAAAACGGCAGGATCAGGTCGCGTGTCAATGGCGCCAGCACCAGACCAGCGTCAGTGGCCGGGTCGATCCAGAGCACTTCCTCGATTTCGGCAGCCGGGGTGACTTCGACATCAATGGTCAGTTGAAAGATCTCCGCTTGAACGACAAACCCCGGCTCGTTGGCCGCAGGCGCCGAGAACTGGCCGAGAAAAGACGCCTGCGCCGGATCGATCTGCAGGCCCAGCTCTTCCTCCAGCTCACGGGCCAGCGCATGCACCGGCAACTCATGCGCTTCGATCTTGCCGCCCGGTTGCATGAACGCCGTGGTGCCGCGCTTGCGCACCAGCAGGGTCTGGCCTTCAGTGTTGAGCAACAAGGCGGCGGCAATACGGATAAGACGTGGAGGTGCAACGGATGCAGAGGTCATGGGTCAGCCACCGGCCTGGAAAAACCGCAAGGATCCCATGCCCGTCCAATGACGTCACCTCGCAGATCACTCTCCCAAGGCCTTGAGCGCGGCTTCAACCTCCTCCGGCACTTTGACGAAAATCTTGTACTTGCCACCCTCCATGGCTTCGAAAGCAATCAGCTTTTCCACCAACAACGCGTTGAGGACCTTGCCGGCGTTGAGCAGCAACATGCCGTTATCGGCATTCAGGTTGCGCGCCAGAATCATCCCCGCGGCCAGATCCCGAGTGGTCAGCACCTTGACTGTTGGATCGGCCAGCGTGATGTCGTTGAGGAATGCGGCACACACCAGAATGAAATCTTCGACCAGATCAGGATCGTACAAACGCCCGGCGTACTGGCGCAGGTACAGCAGCGCTTCGTCGCTGTTCATCTGCCGCTCGAGGATCAGGCCCCGCTGCAACTCGACGAAATCCACCGCCAGTTTCAGCAGGCGTGAACCGAACGGAATGCCCTCGCCCTTGAGCCGGTCAGGAAACCCGCTGCCGTCCCAGCGTTCCTGATGATGCAGGATCAGGCGTGCCGCATCTTTCATCGGGTCCAGCGTCATGAGCAACGATTCGCTCTGCTTCGGGTAACTGCGATAACGCTCGCGATCGGTATGGCGCAACAGATCCGAGGGCGTGGTCATCATGCCGTCGGTCCAGCTCAGCTTGCCGACGTTATACAGCGCTGCGGCCATGGTCAGGTCGCGGCTGGTGGCCTCGTCCAGCCCGTGCTGTCTGCAGTAGCTGCGCACCAGTTCGATGATCTGCCGGTTGGTCTGTTTGGCAGGCGGCAAACGCAGATTGGCCAGCAGCGAGAACACTTCAGTGCCGGTGACATAGCTGTGCTTGAGCTCTTCGTAAGCCAGATCGAGCATGTCGGCGGTCTGCTGCAGTTCGGCGGTGCGCGCCGCGACATGTTTTTCCAGGGTGCTGTTGAGCAGTTTGAGCTGGTCGTTCTGTACCTGGGTCAAGCGCTCCAGGCGCTGGCGTTCCTGCTCGGAATGCTGGTGCTCGAGGGACTGGCGCAGGATCAGCAGCATCTCTTCGTCATTCCACGGTTTGCTGATGTAACGGTGAATCTGCCCGTCATTGATGGCTTTGATGATGGCCCCGGGGTCGGCATAGCCGGTGAGCATGATCCGCGCAGTCTCAGGGTATAGCTGACGGACATGGGCCAGTAACGACGCCCCGTCCATGTTCGGCATGCGTGCATCGCTCATCACCAGGTTCACCGGCTGCTGCGCGAGCATGTCCAGCGCCTGGGCACCACTGGTGGCCAACAAAACATCATAGGGCTGGCCGCGCAACAGGCGACGCAGGCTGTTGAGGATCGATTCCTCGTCATCGACCAGCAGCACCGTGGGTCGATGCGACGGCATCGGGGCGGATTGCTCTTCCATGGCATGGCCTCAAGCGAAAACAGGGGTTGACGACGCACCGACCGACCACCTCACTGGTCCGCGCCTGAGTCCAAGGCTAGATGATTTTTGCCTGCATTCACGCAAATCTTCGTCCGGCGCCGCAAGCGCAGTACCGAGGGGCCGACTATGCTGTACACGGCGCAGGACTCCATCGGCTTACGAACAGGCAAATGGCGAGGGAAAAGGATGCCCCGGATGACAACAGCACACCTCTGCGTGAGTGGCGCGACATGAGCACGCCAACCGCGCAGATCAATCGCCGCGTGCTCATTGTCGACGACAGTCCGGCGATCCATGGCGATTTCGCCAAGATTCTCAGCCCGGTCGTCCCCGGCGACGATGGCTTGGGCGAAACCGAGAACCTGTTGTTCGGCACCCCGTCCGCCAAACAAACCCAACATTTCGAACTGGATTCGGCTTTTCAGGGCCGCGAAGCGCTGGACAAAATCGAAGCCGCGCTGGCTGAAAACCGCCCGTATGCCATGGCCTTCATCGACATGCGCATGCCCCCGGGCTGGGATGGCCTGGAGACCATCGAACGGCTGTGGCAAGTCGATCCCAAGCTGCAAGTCGCACTGTGCACGGCCTATTCCGACTACTCCTGGGAAGACATTGACCGTCGCCTGGCCCTGAACGACCGATTGCTGATCCTGAAAAAGCCCTTCGACGCGATCGAGATCCGGCAGATGGCCAGCGCCCTCACGGTCAAATGGCAGATGACCGAAGACGCCGAACTGAAGATGAACCTGCTGGAAAACGCCGTGCAGGAGCGCACCCGCGAACTGTCCGACGCCAACATCATTGTGCAGAACAGCCCGACCATCCTTTACCGCTTGCGCGGCGATCCTTCGTTTGCCCTGATGTACATCTCCCACAACATCACCCGTTACGGGCATGTCGCCGCCGACCTGGTGGGTTCGCCCAACTGGGCGCAGGAACTGATTCACCCGGACGATCACGCCATCGTCGATGCGGCCATGGCCCGGGTGCTGGATCGGCATGCATCGGGCGCATCCATAGAATTCCGGATGCGCACCGGCCAGGGCACCTGGCGCTGGGTGGAGAACCGCTACATCCCGGTGCGCGATCATGACGGCCGACTGCTGGAAGTCGAAGGCATCATCCTCGACATCACCGAACGTCGCCTGGCCGAGGACAAACTGGCGTTGCTGGCCCGCTCCGATGGCCTGACGGGCCTGGCCAATCGCGCCACACTGATCGAACGCCTGCATCAGGCGTTTGCCGCCGCGCGACGGGGCGCCATGCCGTTCGCGGTGTTCTATCTGGATCTGGACCACTTCAAGCGGATCAATGACACCCTGGGCCACCCGGTGGGCGATCTGCTGCTGCAGGAGGTCGCCCGGCGCATCAAGTTCGGCGTGCGCGAAAGCGACGTGGTGGCGCGCCTGGGCGGCGACGAATTCGCGATCCTGCAACTGGACGTCAGTGACCCGACCCAATCGGCCACGATGGCCGCCAACATCCGCGACACGCTGCTGGCGCCCTACAACCTGGCCGGTAATGCGCTACACATTTCGGTGAGCATCGGCATCAGCAGTTACAGCGACCTCAGCCTCGATGCCGACAGCCTGCTCGGGCAGGCCGATATGGCGCTGTACCGCGCCAAGGAAATGGGCCGCAACCAATATCACTTCCACTCCGAGGAGATCTCTCGGGAAGTGGCCGAACGCATGACCCTCGTCAGCGAATTGATGACCGCCCTTGAGGGCAATGAGCTGCGGCTGCATTACGCGCCAGAAATTGATCTGCACAGCGGCAGGATTCTGGGCATGGAGGCACAGATCCTTTGGCAACATCCCCGGCGCGGCCTGCTGCCGGCATCGGACTTTGTGCCGATCGCGGAGAAAACCGGCGCGATCATTCCTCTCGGACGCTGGGTGCTGGATCACGCCTGCCACCAGATGCATCTGTGGCGTAATGAAGGGGTCGCACCGCCGGTGATGGCGATCAAACTCTCGCTGGCGCAACTCAAGAGCGGCCCGGAACTCATCTACAACGTGCTGCGCACCACTGCCCGCTGGGAACTCGCCCCCTGGGACCTGCGTTTCGATGTCACCGAGGCCACGCTGGCCCAGACCAAGTGGACGCACAACGATGCACTGCCGCGCCTGCGTGAACTGGGCGTGACCATCGCCATCGATGATTTCGGTACCGAATACTCCTCGTTCGACTACCTGAAAACCTACCGGGTCAACCACCTCAAACTGGCCCAGAGTTTCATCGACAGTGCGGCCCACGATGTGGCCGGCGCCAACGCCCTGCGTGCCATCGTCAACTTCGCCCGGGACCTGGACATCGGCATCATCGCTGAAGGTCAACCGTCGCCGGATCAGCCTTGCGCGCCGCCCGCCGCCGCCCCGCTGCCCAGCGCGCAGGGACTGTATTTCAGCGCGGCGGTCAGCGCCGAGCAGGCCGGGCGACTGCTCAAGGACAGCCCGCGTCCGGCACCGAAGGAGGACGAGGCGTGAAAACCCCTTTTCCCCAGACCAACCGGCGCATCCTGATCATCGACGACACGCCGGTGATTCACGATGACTTTCGCAAGATCCTCGCGCCGCAGGTTCCGGACACTGCCGACCTGCATCAACTGGAACAGACGCTGTTCGGCACTCGCCAGGCGCCGCACCTGAGCTTCCAGCTCGACTCCGCCTATCAGGGTCAGGAAGCCCTGGCGCTGGTCAAACGAGCGCTCGCCAGCGGCACTCCCTATGCCCTCGCCTTCATCGACATGCGCATGCCGCCCGGCTGGGATGGCCTGGAAACCATCGAGCAATTGTGGCGGGTCGACCCCAACCTGCAGATCGCCTTGTGCACGGCGTACAGCGACTACAGCTGGGAGGCGATGGCCGAACGTCTGGAGTTCGGCGACCAGTTGCTGATCCTGAAAAAACCGTTCGACAGCCTGGAAATCCGTCAGATGGCCAACGCCCTGACCTGGAAATGGCAGCTGGCGCAGGACGCGGCACTGAAGATGCTCAGCCTTGAGCAGAGCGTCGAGGCGCGGGTTCACGAACTGCTCAAAGTCTCGCACCTGCTGCAATACGACAGCCTCACGGAGCTGCCCAACAGCACCCTGCTGGGTGATCGCCTGAGCCAGGCCCTGGCCGTGTGCCGGCGCCATGACAAACAACTGGTGGTGATGTTCCTCGGCCTGGATCGCTTCAAGCGCATCAACAATGCGCTGGGCCATCCGGCGGGCGACGAAATGCTCAGGCGGGCTGCCAGGCAACTGTTGTCCTGTGTCCGCGGTTCAGACTCGGTGTTTCGCTACGGCTCCGATGAGTTCGTGGTGATCCTCGGCGACATCGACCACCCCCTGCAAACTCACGGCATCGCGGAAAAACTCCTCGCCGCCATTCGCCTGCCGCAGGCGATTGCCGGCCATGACGTCAGCGTCACCGCCAGCCTGGGCATCAGCGTCTACCCCGCTGACGGCCTCGAAGCCATCGAGCTGATCAAGAAGGCCGAGACCGCGATGCGCAACGTCAAGGAACAAGGTCCCGACAACATCGGCTTCTTTATCGAGGCCATGAACCAGCACGCCCGGGAACAACACAGCATCGAGTCGGGCATTCGCCGCGCCCTGCACGAGCACGAATTCGTCCTGCACTATCAGCCGAAAATCGACCTGCGCACGGCCACGGTAGTCGGTGCCGAAGCATTGATACGCTGGCAGAAACCGGGGCATGGCTGGGTCTACCCTTCGGACTTCATTCCGGTGGCCGAGGACAGCGGTCTGATCGTGCCGCTGAGCAAATGGGTCCTGGCGCAAGCCTGTCGTCAGACCCGCGCCTGGCAAACAGCCGGGCTGCCGCTGATTCGTATGTCGGTGAACATGTCGCCCATCGATTTTCGCCAGCGTGACTTCGTCGATGGCGTCGCACACGTGCTTGAGCAGGCAGGTCTGGCGCCCGAATGGCTGGAGCTGGAAATCACCGAAGGCGTGCTGATGCAAAACGTCGAGGCGACGATGACTGCGCTCAATCGCCTGAAGGCGCTGGGCACGCGCCTGGCCATCGACGACTTCGGCACCGGCTATTCCAGCCTGAGCTACCTGCGGCGGTTTCCCATCGATGTGCTGAAGATCGACCAGTCGTTCATTCGCGGCCTGAGCGATGACCGCAACGATGCCGCGCTGGTGAGTGCCATCATCAACCTGGGCAAGGGTCTGGGGCTTAAGGTCATCGCCGAGGGCATTGAAACCGCCGAACAACTGGCCTTTCTCAAGGCGCATCACTGCGAGGAAGGTCAGGGCTACTTTTTCAGCAAAGCCCTGCCGGCAGACGCGTTTGCACATTTGCTGGCTGGCACCGAGCCTGCGCCGTGGACGATTTGATCAACACCGTAAAAACCGGCCTTGAGTCAGGGAGACGATTGCCGATGAGCCTTTTCCACCACGCCATGGCGTTGCTGCTGTGCGGATTCTGCGCCGGGGCCAGTGCCGATCCGCTGGACGAGCCCCTCAAACCCTTGCCCGGCGTGCCGCAGCAGGATGCCCGGCGGGTGGACCTCGGGAAGCGGTTATTCCACGAACCACGGTTATCGATCAACAACACGCTGTCCTGCGCCAGCTGCCACCAGCTGGACAGGAACGGTGCCGACAGCCGTGCCTTGTCGCTGGGCTTCGACGGCAAACCGGTGGCCGTCAACACGCCGACCGTGTTCAACGCCACCCTCAACTTCCGCCAGTTCTGGGATGGCCGCGTCGAAACGCTGGAGGAGCAAAGCAACGTCGTCATTACCAGTCCACATGAAATGGGCAGCGACTGGAGCACCGTTATCGAGCGGATCGCCAACGACCCCGACTACCGTCGCGATTTCGCCGCCACCTACCCGGACGGCGTGACCAAGGCCAATGTCCAGCAGGCGCTGGCCAGTTTCGAACGCACCTTGCTGACGCCCAACTCACGCTTCGATCAATACCTGCTGGGCAACACCGACATCCTCACCCTGGAGGAGAAGTACGGTTACCAGCGCTTCAAGGAATACGGCTGCATCGCCTGCCATCAGGGGGTGAACATCGGCGGCAACATGTTCCAGAAATTCGGCGTGTTCGGCGATTACATTGCCGATCGCGGCAACCCGACCGTGGCCGATCAGGGCCGCTTCAACGTCACCGCCGATGAAGCGGACCGGGCCGTGTTCAAGGTGCCGAGCCTGCGCAATGTCGCGATCACCGCACCGTACTTTCACGACGGCTCGGCGCCCACCCTCGAACGGGCGGTGGATGTGATGTTCCAGTACCAGTTGGGGCGCATGCCGAGTGAAGAGGATAAACGGCTGATCATTCTGTTTCTCACGACTCTCACCGGCCAATGGGCAGGCAAGCCATGATCAACATCTCTCGTCGGCGCAGTCTGCTGTTGCTCACACTGGTCGCCCTGGTGCTGGCCTCGATCCTGCTGTTTCTGTACTTCAAATCCAGCTCCGACCAGACCATGACGTACACCGAGTCGCGGGATCTGATCCGGCAGATCAAACAGCAGAATTCGCAGTGGGAAAACGAAATCCTCAAGGCCCGCGTGGCAATCACCCACAACTACGACCCGCTGGTGTCACCGATGAACGAGATGAACCGGCTCTGGGCGCGCTTCGACGCGATCGAGTCCGGGCATGGTCGCAACGACTCGGCGCAATGGAACGAGGCCCACGAGGGTTACCTGCAGGCGATGCAGGAAAAGACCCGTCTGGTCGAACAGTTCAAATCGCACAACGCGCTGTTGCGCAACTCCCTGGCATTTTTGCCCACCGCCGAAGACGACATCCAGCAGCAACTGGCCAACCTGTCGGACTACGATCAATCACAACTGGAAAACATCACCACCGATACCTACGACCTGCTGCTCAGTGCCCTGGAGTTCGCCCAGGTCACCTCCGATGACCGGGCCGCCGACATCGAAGTTGGCCTGAACAAACTGGCGGTGAACGCACAGCGCCTGCCGCAGGTATTTCAAACGCCGATCAAAATCCTCAGCAACCACATCACCCTGATCGCTCGCGAGCAGCCACAGGTCAATCAGTTGCTCGAAAGCATCGAAAACATCCCCGTGGCCGACCGCCTCGACAACATCACCACCATGCTCGACCGCGATCAGCAGCGCGCCGATCTGGTCGATCGGCAGTATCACTTCTACCTGCTGCTGTTTTCGGTCCTGTTGATGATGTCGCTGGTGTGGCTGGCCATCCGCCTGATCGGCAGTTTCGCCGAAATCAACCGGGTCAATAGCGCCCTGCAATCGGCCAACGACGCGCTGGAGCAACGGGTCGAGGAGCGCACCCGGGAACTGCGGGACGCCCAGAGCGAACTGCTCGACGCGGCACGTCAGGCCGGCATGGCTGAAATCGCCACCAACGTGCTGCACAACGTCGGCAATGTACTCAACAGCGTGAACATCTCCAGCGACCTGATCACGCGCAAGCTGCGCAGCAGCAAGACCCAGGGCCTGGGCAAGGCCATGCAACTGATCAACGAACACCCGGATGACCTCGGTGCGTTCCTCAGCGAAGACGCCAAGGGCAAATTGCTCCCTGGTTACCTCAACCAGCTGGTGGGCGCGATTGCGCAGGAACAGCAGGAAATGGTCGACGAATTGAACCAGATGAACAAAAGCGTCGATCACATCAAGGACATCGTTGCCACCCAGCAGTCCTATGCTGGCGCCAACAGCATGACCGAACCGCTGTTCATCAACGAGTTGCTCGAAGACGCGTTGCGCATGAACGCCGGGGCCCTGACCCGACACCACGTCACGGTGGTCAAGGAATACGCCGAAGTGCCGCAGGTGATGGGCGACAAACACCGCTTGCTGCTGATCCTGATCAACCTCATCAGCAACGCCAAATACGCCATGTCCGACCTGAGCAACCGCCCCCGCACCATGACCCTGGCGGTAAAAGTCGTCGATGACAGCTTTCTCGAAATCAGCGTCAAGGACGATGGCGAAGGCATCGCACCGGAAAACATGACGCGGATCTTTGCCCATGGTTTCACCACCCGCAAGGAAGGCCACGGCTTCGGTCTGCACAGTTGCGCCCTGGCGGCCATCGAGATGAACGGGCACCTCACCGCGCACAGCGACGGACCGGGCACAGGTGCGTTGTTCACTTTGCAGATCCCCCTGATCAGCGTCACGGAGAACGCATGAGCGAGCATTCGAACCGCCGCATTCTGCTGATCGACGACATGCCGTCGATTCATGAAGACTTCCGCAAGATTCTCGCGCCGGCTGCCGCGCAATCGCAGGAACTGGACGAAATGGAAGCCGCCCTGTTCGGTGCGCAGACCCGCCCCCAGCGCCCGCTGTTCGAGCTCGATTGCGCCTATGGCGGCGAGGAAGGCCTGGGCAAACTGATGCAGGCCCTGCAGGAACAACGCCCCTACGCGCTGGCCTTTGTCGACATGCGCATGCCCGACGGCTGGGACGGCGCGAAAACCATCGAGCATCTCTGGCAACAGGATTCGCTGTTGCAGGTGGTGGTCTGTACCGCCTATTCGGATTATTCCTGGGATGAACTGCTGGAACGTCTGCAGGCGCATGACCGGTTGCTGATTCTGAAAAAGCCGTTCGACAACATCGAAGTGCAGCAGATGGCCAACACCCTGCTGACCAAATGGCAGATGACGGAACGCGCCTCGTTGCAGATGCATCACCTGGAACATCTGGTCGATCAGCGCACCGCTCAGTTCAAGCAGGCCAGCGAAGAGCTGCAGCGAGAAATCGATGAACGCAAGCAACTGGAAAGTCAGCTGGTGCAGTCGGAAAAGCTCGCTTCACTGGGGCAAATGGCAGCCGGCGTGGCCCATGAAATCAATAATCCGATCGGCTTCATCTCCTCCAACCTCGGCACCCTCGACGGCTACTTCAAACAATTGCTGAGCGTACTCGATGCCTGGCAGACGCTGGGACACACGCCGGACAGCGAGTCCGTGGCCCGGCTTGAGCAACTGCGCAAAGACGTCGATCTGGATTTTCTGCTCGAAGACATCCCGGTGCTGATCCGCGAATCCAAGGAAGGCATTGGCCGCGTCGGGCAGATCGTGAAGGACCTCAAGGATTTCTCCCGGGTCGATACCCATCAGCAATGGCAGTGGGCCAATCTGCAACAAGGCATAGAGTCGACCCTTAACATCGTCGCCAGTGAACTCAAGTACAAGGCCGACCTGATCAAGGAATATCAGCCGCTGCCGGACATCGAATGCCTGCCGTCGCAAATCAATCAGGTGATCATGAACCTGGTGGTCAACGCCGCTCAGGCCATGGGCCCCGAGCGCGGCACCATCACCTTGCGCACCGGGCAACAACAAGACACGGCCTGGGTGGAAGTCGCGGACACCGGCGCGGGGATCGCGCCAGACATCCTGCAGAAAATCTTCGATCCGTTTTTCACCACCAAACCGGTCGGCCAGGGCACCGGACTTGGCCTGTCGCTGTCCTACGGCATCGTCAAAAAACACGGTGGCGACATTTCGGTACGCAGCGAACCGGGCGTGGGCACGACCTTTCGCGTCGAGTTGCCGATGCGCCAGAGCCGACCCGCGGCCTGAGGTGTGGACGTTCGGCGAATGTTTCGGGGGTGGATTTGTTGTTTTTGGATCAAACAGGTGTGTTGTCTGGATGGGCCTCTTCGCGAGCAAGCTCGCTCCCACGGGGGGGTGTGGTCACCACGGTCAATGTGGGAGCGAGCCCGCTCGCGAAGGCGTCAGCCGAGACACCTCAGAATCCGGATCAGCGCACCGGAATCAGCAACTCGCGCAAACCGCAAGCGTGCTCCACCACCTCCCCCGGCAGCTTCAACCGCTGATCATCCAGATAGCGATAATCCTTTCGCGCAATCTCCAGTTGAGCGAAATCCAGCTCGACGCTGAACGTCCCTTCTTCACGCCCCGCTTCGAACAGCAACGTCCCCAGCGGATCGACCAGCGCACTGCCACCGGCGAACATCAAGCCGTCATCCCCGGCCTCGACGCGGTTGACCATCAGCGCGAACGCCTGATTCTCCTGGGCGCGGGCCGTGATCGCGGTGCGGTGGGTTGGCGCGTACGGGTCCATGTTGCCGTTGGTCACGATCAGCAACTCGGCGCCCAGTTGCGCCAACGCACGGGCGGACTCGGGGAATTCGATGTCGTAGCAGATCAACAAGCCCACGCGCACGCCATTCCACTCGCAGGTGGCATAGCGGTCGCCCGCCTCGAACACGCCGCGATCCGAGGCCCAGAGGTGGGTCTTGCGGTATTTCAGGGCGATGCCTTCGGGGGTGATCAGCAGCGTGGTGTTGTAGAAACGACCGTTGTCGTTCTCGGCCATGCCGATCACCACGCCGATGTTGCGCTGGCGGGCGGCGGCCAGCACAGTGCTGACGGTCGGGCCGTCCACCGGCTCGGCGATCTGCGCCACAGTGTCGGCGGTCGGGAAGCCCATCAGGTGGGTTTCCGGGAACACGATCAGTGGCGTGTCAGCGGCGCACGCGGCGATCGCCGCGAGGGCACGTTCGAGGTTGTACGCCGTGTCTTGGTCACGGCCCGCCAGTTGGGCGAGTTCGACTTTCATCGCGAGTCCTTGTGGTCATGGCCGGGCGCGGAAAGATTGCCCGGTGGCTGTCTGTGGGCCAGTATGCGCAGCAAGCAACCGGCCAGGGAATCACGCGGCCGAGGTAACCCGATAGGGGTAGTCCATGTCCGTTTCGTTTGATGACATCACCTGGCACCGCGCCGTCGGCCAACTGATCGACGCGCTCGACAAGCCCAATTTCTGGGCGCAACTGGTGCGCCTGCTCGACCAGTACGTGCCGTTCGATAGCTGGGTGGCGCTGCTGTTCAGCGCCGATCAGCACCCGCAGGTCTTCGCCGAATGCCCTGGCGAGGACGGCAGTCCCGACCCGCTGTTTCAGGATTATCTGCGCGGGTTGTACCGGCTGGATCCCTTCTACATCGACTGCCGCGAGCAGTCGCGCACCGGGTTGTACCGCCTGTCGGAGGTGGCGCCGGAGCATTTCGAGCTGACCGAGTATTACCAGCGATACTTTCGTCTGAATGTGGTCGCCGACGAAATCCAGTTCAATTGCCAGCTTGAAGGCGAACGCACGCTGTGTCTGTCGCTGGGCAGTGAAAAACGTTTCACTGGCGAACAGATTGCTTTGCTGTCTTTGATCCAGCCATGGGTACTGGGCCTGTTGCGCCAGCGCCTGCCGTACGAGATCAACGCAACCGTGGCCCTCGCAGCCGCGCCTGCACCGGTCGACTGGCGCGTGCAACTGGAAGCCTCGGTGCAACAACTCAAGGGCGCGCAACTGACTGCGCGGGAACTGGATGTCGGGCGTTTGATGCTCAGCGGTTGCTCCAGTAAAGAAATCGCCCGTAAGCTGGAAATCTCCGTAGAAACCGTGAAAGTCCATAAGAAACACATGTACAGCAAGCTGGGGATCAAATCCCAGTCGGAGCTGTTTTCGATTTTTCTTCAGGCGCAAAACGCCTGACAACGCGTTGAAATGCTTTCCTGTGGGAGTTGAGTTCCTGTGGTGAGGGGATTCATCCCCGATGGGCTGCGCAGCAGCCCCAAGTCTATGCATGCGGACTTTCAGTTAAACCGCGGTGAATGGTTTTGGGGCGGCTTCGCCACCCATCGGGGATGAATCCCCTCACCACAATAGATCTCATCAACAGGCCCGCCTGCTGCCGCAGGTTTGCAAACTATTGAGTCCGAACCAAGGAAACCGTATGAGCCTGTCACTCCTGAGCCGCTACGCCTTCTTTGCCGTCTGCGTGATTTTCACCCTCGCCAGCCTGCCCTTTCTCGACCACGACTGGCTGTGGCCGATCACCGCCGTCACCGGCGTGCTGAGCCTGCTCGGTCTGTTCGACCTGATGCAGAGCCCGCACGCAGTACGCCGCAACTACCCGATCCTGGGCAACATCCGCTATCTGGTCGAGGGCATCCGCCCGGAAATCCGCCAGTACCTGCTCGAATCCGACAGCGACGCCCTGCCCTTCTCCCGTGCCCAGCGCTCGCTGGTGTACTCGCGGGCGAAGAATGAAAGCGCCGACAAACCGTTCGGCACGCTGATCGACGTGTATCAGTCGGGCTTTGAATTCATCGGCCACTCAATGCGCCCGGCGCCATTGAGCGACCCAAACAGTTTTCGCGTCACCGTCGGCGGCCCGCAGTGCACCCAGCCGTATTCAGCGTCGGTGTTCAACATCTCGGCGATGAGCTTCGGCTCGCTCAGCGCCAACGCCATCCGCGCGTTGAACCAGGGCGCCAAGCTCGGCAACTTCGCCCACGACACCGGCGAAGGCAGCATCAGTCCGTATCACCGGGAAAACGGCGGTGACCTGACCTGGGAACTGGGCAGCGGCTACTTCGGCTGCCGCACCAGCGACGGCCGTTTCGACCCGGAGCGCTTCGCCACTCAGGCGCAGAACCCGCAGGTGCGGATGATCGAAATCAAGATGAGCCAGGGCGCCAAACCTGGCCATGGCGGGATTCTGCCCAAGCACAAGGTGACACAGGAAATCGCCGACACCCGCGGCATCCTGATGGGCGAAGACTGCATCTCGCCGTCACGCCACAGCGCGTTTTCCACGCCCATCGAGATGATGCATTTCATCCAGCAACTGCGTGAACTGTCTGGCGGCAAACCGGTGGGCTTCAAGTTCTGCCTCGGTCATCCGTGGGAGTTCATGGGCATCGCCAAGGCCATGCTGGAAACCGGCATCCTGCCGGACTTCATCGTCGTCGATGGCAAGGAAGGCGGCACCGGCGCCGCCCCGGTGGAATTCACCGACCACATCGGCGTCCCGATGCGCGAGGGCCTGCTGTTCGTCCATAACACTCTGGTCGGCCTGAACCTGCGCGACAAGATCAAACTCGGCGCCAGCGGCAAGATCGTCAGCGCCTTCGACATCGCCAGCGTGCTGGCCATCGGCGCCGACTGGGCCAACTCGGCACGCGGCT
This sequence comes from Pseudomonas sp. AD21, assembly GCF_002878485.1. Taxonomy (NCBI): domain Bacteria; kingdom Pseudomonadati; phylum Pseudomonadota; class Gammaproteobacteria; order Pseudomonadales; family Pseudomonadaceae; genus Pseudomonas; species Pseudomonas sp. AD21. The sequence continues at coordinate 28,644 of NZ_NQYG01000039.1, read as the reverse complement.
TCATGTTCGCCATCGGTTGCATCCAGTCGCAAAGCTGCCACACCAACAAATGCCCGACCGGCGTCGCCACCCAGGACGCCCTGCGCCAGCGCGCCCTCGTCGTCCCGGACAAGGCCCAGCGGGTTTACAACTTCCACCGCAATACATTGAAGGCGCTGGCGGAAATGCTCGCCGCCGCCGGCCTCGAGCATCCGTCGCAACTGTCGGCCAAGCACCTGGTACGGCGCATGTCGGCGACTGAAATCAAACTGTTCTCGCAGCTGCATGTGTTTCTGAAACCGGGGGAATTGCTCACGGGTGAGGTGAACGGCGAGTTCTATTCGCGGATGTGGCAGATGGCTAGGGCGGACAGTTTTGAGCCGCAGGAAGTGGCTGCTGCATGATGATCGATTCGCCAGTCTGCTCGGCAGGCTGGCGCCTCAGGTCCGTTGCTGGCGAAACAGCAAAAACCGGAAAAAACAGCAGCCCACCATCAGGTTCAGAACAGTAAACACCGTCACCGTCAGCAAACCATGCCATCCGCGCATATCGGCAATCGAACCGATGCCCAAGCTTGCGCCCGCCATCAGACCGATAAACAGCAAATAGCCGTACACCGACGTCTTGCTGTCGAAGGTGTAGAGCATGTTCACGTAAAACGAGAACGCCGCCGCCACACAGAAGGCGGCGAAGTTACTGGCGGCCTGGGTCAGTCCGGCAGCGCTGCACAGGACAAAAAAAACCTGCCAGTGGATGAGTGCATCGGCCATTCCAATCACTGTCAGCGCAGGGAATCCTTTCATTGCGGTTCCTTGCCATGGTTTCGTCTGGCGGGCTTTCGAAGCTAGGGCATGGCGCTTGAGCGGTCTACTGTCAGAAATTACAGGTACGGGTTGGATTACGACGGACGGTCAGCCTTACCACTGCAACATCCTGCCGTGCGGCGGTTCCTTCATCACAATGAAACCGTAATCGCCGATCAGATATATCCGGTAATACAGGCTGTCCACCAACGCCGGAAACCCCTGATACCCGACGCGGGTGGCGTTGCGCCGTTCGCGTTCGGCGACCACGTTGGTGATGCCTGCTGACGGCAGGTTTTCCGCGAGGACGAAGTAATCGACATTGAGCAGATAGTGCAGGACCGGCAGCCGTTTGAACGAACCGGCCGCGCTCACCAGCCAACGATCGGAGTAGCTCACCGCCAGGTAAATCCGCTTGGCTTCGCGCAGTTCGCGATGCTCGGCAATGTCGTGGCTCAGGCTGTACAGCGCGCTGCTGGCGAAGTCTTTTTGCAGGGTCAACACTCGGCCATAGGCGAAGGACAGCGAGAGTGTCGCCAGCAGCGGAATGATCAGCAGCAACGGTAAACGACCGTGTCCTGATGCCAACGCAAAGTGCGCCAGATAGAACAACCCGACCAGCAACACACCGAACCCCATCAGGGTCCGCGCACCTTCGTTGAAATCACGAAACAGCAGCGTGATCCCCGGCACCAGCAATATCAGCATCGGCAACGTGATCAAGCACGCCAGCAGGGTTTGCCAAAGAGGCTGACGCCTCGACTGTCCAAGCCGCACACAGCCTGTGAGCGCGCACAACACCAGCACCGCGAACACCCACGGATAGCCGCCGTGAAACAACAGCGCGACTTTTTCCAGTACCCGCTCAAGGTTGATGCCGATCTGCAGCAGTGGCTGGCCGTCGAGGGTCAGCAGCTCGGTTTTGCGCAACGTGTCCATGAACGGATAGGCCGTGACGCTGTAGATCAGAATGCCCAGGCCCAATTGCGCGAACTTCCCGCCCAGCATCTGCAGGATCTCCGGCCATCGGGTTGGCCGGTGAACGGCCCTGAGCAGTTCCACACAACACAGGCCGACAAATACATTGAGGCTGATCTGATAAAGACCGATCGCCAGCGCCAACAACAACGCCGGTACCAGCCAGCGCTGCACCCGCGATGCACCTTCGAACGTGATGGTGTAGATCACCGCGACCATGCTCAGGGCCATGATCGGGCCGTCATATTGATAGGACAGGTTCTGCAACAGGAAAGGGTTGTACCAGAGCGGCAACGGCACCAGACAGCAGGCCAGCGTCGGTTCGGCGAAGTAGTGAAAGGTCAGGCGCGTCAGGGCCAGACTCATCGCTACGACGGCGAGCAATAGCGGTAACGGAAAGATGTTCGGCGCGGCGCCGGTAAAGGTCAGCGCCTGATAAAACCAGTCGGCAAACAACCGCCCCTGCCCGGCCCAGGCGTTACCGGCGGCCAGCGTGCGCCAGTTGTCGTCGATGTAGGGGAAGTCGGCGAGGAGCAGTGGCAGGACGTACAGCAACGTTGCGAGCAGGAAGAACAGCACGACCTGCCGCTGGCTGAGCTCTCGTTCGAGAAATGCGCTCGTCCTCATGTCTGCGCCTCTGTTCACGGCTGCGCGAGATTGCAAAGTGATACAGGTTTGAGCCTTGCAGCAGGGTTTGTATCGCTCTTTCAGACCGGCGGTTAATGCCCCCTGCTGCGCCCATGAAAAAGCCCCAACCAGTTGGCCGGGGCTTCTCTAATTACCGCACTTTCAACTTACGAAACCGAACGCACCGCACTCTGCGAATCACCGGTCGGCTGCAGCTTGAACACGTAGAACAATACGGTCAGCAGCACCAGGAACACCGGCCCCACATACAACGCCACGCGAGTGTCCGGGAAGTAGGCCATCAAGCCGACCACCAGCACCAGGAACGCCAGCGCACAGTACGAGCTGAGCGGGTACAGCCACATCTTGTATTTCAGGCCGGCACGTTCGCTGGCGCTCAGGCCTTTGCGGAATTTCAGTTGCGCCAGCAGGATCATCACCCAGGTCCAGATCGCGCCGAAGGTAGCGATCGAAGTGACCCAGACGAAGACTTTCTCGGGCACAAGGTAGTTGAGCAGCACGCCGATCAGCAGCGCAAAAATCGACAGTAGCAGCGCCCGACGTGGCACGCCGTTGGAGGTCTTGGCGAAACCGGCCGGGGCCTGGCCGTTCTGCGCCAGGCTGTAGAGCATGCGCCCGGTGCTGAAGATGCCGCCGTTGCACGACGACAGGGCTGCGGTGATCACCACGAAGTTGATAATGCCGGCGGCGGTCTTGATGCCCAGACGCTCGAAGGTCATCACGAACGGACTGCCCTGAGTGCCGATTTCGTTCCACGGGTAGATCGACAGGATCACGAACAGCGCGCCGACGTAGAACAGCAGAATGCGCCAGAACCCCGAGCCGATGGCATCGGGAATGGTCTTCTGCGGGTTCTTCGCTTCACCGGCAGTCAGGCCGATCATCTCGACACCGAGGTAGGCGAACATGACCATTTGCAGCGACATCAGCACACCGGTCACGCCGTTGGGCATGAAACCGCCGTGTGCCCACAGGTTGGAAATCCCCAACGCCACGCCATCGTTGCCGAAACCGAACGCGATGATGCCGACGCCGCCGATCACCATGGCAATGATCGTGACAATTTTGATCAGGGCGAACCAGAACTCGAATTCACCGAAGGCTTTCACCGCGATCAGATTGATCGAGCCCATGCTGAGCAGTGCCGCGAGGGCCCAGATCCAGCGCGGTACATCGGGGAACCAGATGCCCATGTATACCGCAACGGCGGTGATTTCCGCGACGCAGGTCACCAGCCACAGGAACCAGTAGTTCCAGCCGGTGAGAAAGCCCGCCAATGGGCCGAGGTAGTCTTGGGCGTAGCGGCTGAACGAGCCGGCCACCGGGTTGTGCACGGCCATTTCGCCGAGGGCGCGCATGATCACCAGGATCGCCAGACCGCCGAGAATGTAGGAGAGCATGATCGCCGGACCGGCCATTTCAATGGCCTTGGCCGAACCCAGGAACAGACCGACACCGATACAGGCGCCGAGCGCCATCAGGCGGATATGCCGTTCACCGAGTTCGCGTTTGAGCGGGCCGCCGTGAGCGGTCTCGCCGTGGGGCAGGTGATTGCCGACTGGCATAGGGAACAACCTCGTCTTGTTATTGGATATGACCACCGAGTATCGAAGCTTCGACCGATAGGCCTGAGCTTCCAGAAACCGCACCTGCCTCGTGGGCAAACACGTCTCGCAGGTCCCAACCTGCAAGATCAGCGGGACGTGCAGTATAAAAAGCTTGTGACAGGGCTTTTCACTCTATAAACCACAACATTCAGCGAGAAGTCTCGGCAATAAGCCGGTTTACGGAGAGGCATTAACTGCTTTACGTAGGAATATTCGCCACCAAAAAGGCCGGCGAGTATTGCACAGCATGGGTGCACCGTCATGTACCTGCTTTGGTGGTATTGAAGATTAAACAGCTCTAGACCGGCACTCTTTAATTCATATGGTCCTGTGAGCTGAAAGGTTTTTGTGGTGAGGGGATTTATCCCCGATGGGGTGCGAAGCGGCTCCTAAACAAGGAGCTCCGCATTTCAAGAGCTTGGGCCTGCTGCGCAGGCCATCGGGGATAAATCCCCTCGCCACAGATAAATCTCTTCATCACAGATAAATCCACTCACCACAGATCAATCCGCTCACCGCAGTTACAGCGCCTCATTACAGGTGACCTCAATCCTCCCAATCCGAAAATTCCTACGGCATTTACCGATCCCACAAAAGCAATCCGCGACTAGCCTTCGGACCTGGATGACTCAACGCAGGGAGCGAACATGCCAGTCAAACCAAATACCTACCGTCTTCGTTTAGGCCGACATTCCGAAACAGGCCGAGCCTATTTCGTCACTTCAGTTGTGTATGACCGCCAGCCGGTATTTTCCGACTGGCGCACAGGCCGTTTATTGGTCGCAGAACTTCGTCACGCCCATGAACAAGGCTTGGTGGAGTCCATCGCCTGGGTGGTCATGCCTGATCACTTTCATTGGCTGATGCAGTTGAACAGCGACAATCTTGGCAAAGTCATTGGCGCGGTAAAGGCGCGCTGCACCCAAGCCATTAACAGGAAAACCGGTCGTCGCGGCCGATTGTGGCAAACCGGCTATCACGACCGTGCCATACGCGACGGCGAAGACTTGAAACCGTTCGCCCGTTACATCATTGCCAATCCGCTACGAGCCGGATTGGTGGAGCGGATTGGCGACTACCCGCTTTGGGACGCCTGCTGGCTCTAGGTCCGTTACCGAAGCCCGATCATGGTGATTATCCGTGGTAAGGGGATTTATCTGTGGTTAAGAGATTTGAATGTGGTGAGGGGATTTATCCCCGATGGGGCGCGAAGCGGCCCCTGACCAAGGGGCTCCGCATTTGAAGAGCTTGGGCCTGCTGCGCAGTCCATCGGGGATGAATCCCCTAGCCACAGAAAAATCCCCTCAGTACAGATAACCTCCACTCAAAACAGCCACCGACTTCAGTTTTGTTCAGATGGCTGCCCCGCACATTTTTTCCCCCATCACCAACCACCGTCTAAGCTTCAGTCAAGTCCGATCAATCTGCGTGAATGGATCAATCGACTATGGGCGCTTTGTGGCAAACCGATTCGAGTAAAGCCGTGGTTCCGACTGAACGTGTGGATGAAGCGCCTGTCCCCCCCCAAAAACGCCGCAACCGGCACGGATGGAAGGCGTTCTGGTTGTTGCTGCTGATTATCGCCATCGTGGTTGGCCTGGCCGCGAGCAAGGAAATGCGCACCTCACGCTTTCAGGCTCGAGAGCTGAGCCAATACGCCGCCTCGCTCAAATATCAGCTGGAACCCGGCCCCAGCGAAGCGATCCGCTACCCGGGTAACGGGCCGTTCGATTTGCGTCTGGGCTACAGTTCCCTCGATGAATTCCTGCCGCGTCTGCTCAAGCGCGATTACGTGATCACCGAGCAGACCCGGTTTTCCCCAGCGCTGCTCAGCTACACCGACAGAGGCCTGTTCGTGCCCTACTCGGAAAAAATCCAGGCCGGGCTGTCGATCACCGATTGCCGCGCCGCGCCGTTGTATCAGTACAAGTACCCGCAGCAACTGTATTCGAGTTTCGCGGCGATTCCGCCGGTGGTGGTCAGCAGCCTGTTGTTCATCGAAAACCGTTTTCTGCTCGATCCCAAACAGCCGCTGGCCAACCCGGCGGTAGACTGGCCGCGCTTCGGCATGGCGGCGTGGTCGCAAGTGGCGAAGTTGCTGCACCTGCCGGGGCAATCGGCCGGTGGCAGTACGCTGGCCACGCAACTGGAGAAGTACCGGCATTCGCCCGATGGCCTAACGGTGTCCGGCGCCGAGAAGATCCGTCAGATGATTTCCGCCAGCGTGCGCGCCTATCAGCCCGGGCCGCAAACTCTTGGCGCCCGGCAGAACATCATTCGTGACTACCTCAACAGCGTGCCGCTCTCCGCCGTGCCGGGTCACGGTGAAGTGCATGGCATGGCCGAAGGTTTGCGGGTCTGGTACGGCAGCGATTTCAACCAGGCCAATGAACAGCTGAACAGCCCGGCCACCGACCCGAAAACCATGGCCGACAAAGGCCTGGCCCTGCGCGAGATGCTCTCGCTGATGATCGCCCAGCGCCGCCCTTCGCATTACCTGACCAAGGGCCGCGAAGAACTTGCCGACCTCACCGACAGCCACCTGCGTCTGCTCAAACAAGGTGGTGTGATCGACAATGCCCTGGCCGATGCCGCGCTGGCGAGCAAGGTCACTTACCGCGACTGGCAGACCCAGCCGACCATTCAGCCAATCGAAGCCAACAAGGGCATCAGCGTCGCCCGCAGCCGGCTGGCAACCCTGCTCAATCGTCCGCTGTACGACCTCGACCGCCTCGACCTGTCGGCCACCAGCACCTTGCAGGGCGACCTGCAAACCCAGGCCACCGAATACCTGAAGAAACTTGCCGACCCCGCGTTTGCCGGGCAGATCGGCCTGATCGGCGAACGCCTGCTCACCCCCACCAGCACCACCCAGGTGCGCTACAGCTTCACCCTGTTCGAACTGACGCCGGACGGCTCGCGGGTGCGGGTGCAGACCGACAGCACCGACCAGCCGTTCGACATCAACGAAGGCAGCAAGCTGGAACTCGGCTCGACGGCGAAGATGCGCGTGCTGACCACCTACCTGCAGATCATCTCCGAGCTGCACGACAAGTACGGCGCCATGACGGTGCCGGAGTTGAAGAAAGTCGAGGTACCGGATCAGGATCGCCTCAGCCAGTGGGTGATCGATTACCTGATCCAGAACAAAGACCACGACCTGTCGAAAATGCTCGGCGCCGCGCTTGATCGCAAGTACTCCGCCAGCCCCGGCGAAGCGTTCTTCACCGGTGGCGGCCTGCACGTGTTTCACAACTTTCGCAAGGAAGACAACGGCCGGATGCCGACCCTGCGCGATGCCCTGCGTGAGTCGATCAACCTGCCGTTCATTCGCCTGATGCGCGATGTGGTGCGCTACGTCACCTACTCCGGCCCCAACAGCAGCGCCGAGTTGCTCAAGGACGATCGCGACCCGCGGCGTCAGGAATACCTGGCGAATTTTGCCGATCGCGAAGGCACCTCGTTCCTGCTCAAGTTCTGGAAGAAGTACAAGAACAAGGACACCCAGGCACGCCTCGACACCTTCCTCGACAGCATGCGCCCGACCCCGATCCGCATGGCCGCCGTGCACCGTTACCTGCTGCCCAACGCCAGCCAGGAAGACTTCAACACCTTTGTGCGCGCGCACCTCAAAGGCGCCAAGCTCACCGAAAAACTCACCGACGACCGTCTCATTCGGCTGTACGACGCTTACGGCCCGGGCACCTACGATCTGCCGGATCAGGGCTTCATCGCCAAGGTCCACCCGCTGGACCTGTGGCTGATGGGCTACCTGCTGCACAACCCGGATGCGACCTTCAGCCAGATCGTCAAGGCCAGCCAGTTCGAGCGCCAGGAAGTCTATAGCTGGCTGTTCAAGAGCAAGCACAAGGGTGCCCGCGACAGCCGTATTCGCACCATGCTCGAGATCGAGGCGTTCCTGGAGATTCACCAGCGCTGGCAGAAAGTCGGCTATCCGTTCGATCATCTGGTGCCGTCGCTGGCCACCGCCATCGGCAGCTCCGGCGATCGCCCGGCGGCCCTGGCCGAACTGATCGGCACCATCCTCAACGACGGCGTGCGCATGCCGACCCTGCGTATCGACAGCCTGCACTTTGCCGCCGGCACTCCGTATGAAACGCGCCTGACCAATGACCCTCACGTGGGCAAACGGGTCATGCCATCGGAAGTCGCCACAGCCATGCGCGAGGCGCTGTCGCAAGTGGTGGACTCGGGCACAGCGAAACGCGTCTCCGGCAGCTTCAAGACCGCCGACGGAGTGCCGCTGGTCATGGGCGGCAAGACCGGCACCGGCGACAACCGCATCGAAGCCATCGGCTCCGGCGGACGCATCCTGAGTTCCAAATCGATCAACCGCACCGCGACCTTCGTGTTCTACATCGGCAACAACCACTTCGGTACGCTGACCGCGTTCGTCCCCGGGCGCTCGGCAGAGAACTTCAAGTTCACTTCGGCGCTGCCGGTGCAGGTGCTCAAGGGCATGGCACCAATCCTCTCGCCGTACCTGCAACCGGGCACGAACACCCTGTGCCAGGGCCCGCAAGTGACCGCCGCTCGTTAAGGCATACAACGGTCAGGGAATGGCGGTAACCCGCTATTTTTCAGTACGCATTTCTCGAAATATCCGCACGAAACCTGTACGGTTTCGAGCGGGTATTTGCGCTTTTTTCGGGCGCGGCCGCTGCCTAGTCTGATCGTTCCATTTCGATCAAGGACGATCACCGCAATGCCCATCATTCCCCTGCCAGGGCGCCCAGCCCATTCGCCGCCTTCCCTCTCTGACGAGCGCAGCATTCACCACGAACTGATAAAGAAAAACCTGCCCGCCTGGTTGATCAACAGCAGTGCTGCGCGCGTAAAACAACTGAAAGGCATCAAACCCGTCATCGCCGACTGGCATCAGCTTGCGCCCGCTGCCGAGCAGCGGCACCTTGCACAAGCGATGAAACGTGCCTGGACGGCACAAAACGATATCGATAAGGCGCTGCACAATCTGCAAGACGTCTACGCCTTTGCCAAACCGCTGCTGCAAAATGCGCTGAAGGATCGCTTCGGTGTCGAGGATGATGTCGAGCAGACCTGGTTGCGCTTGTATGCCCCCGTCAATACGTCTTGGTGGGCGCATGATTTTGCGGGCGGAACCACCAGCCGCACCGTCTCGCTACTGGACGCCGCGCTGCATAATTTTTCCCGTGATGAGCAATTCAGTCAGGACTCGGAATTCATTACCCGCCCCGACGCCAGCGGTCATTTCACCATCAAGCCACTCAAGCACCGACTGCCGATCAATCAGTTCAAATCACTGTGTCGCGAACTCGACCTGGGCGCGCGTTATACACAGCACTTGAACGCCTTTTTGCTACCGACTGACGGCGTCGCCAGACAGGTGCTGCGCTACAAGGTCTGCCTCGGCCAAAAAGCCGCACTGAACGCCGCCGCACGCCTGGCCCTGATGAAAAAGGACATCGACCAGAACGCTTTCGATGTCGTGCAAGGGATGCTCGATGATCGCCGCAACCTGCGATGGGACGGTCAACCCGTCAGCTATTACAACCTGGCCATGATGGATGCGGCGCTGATCGGGATTGTCCTGATCACCCCTGATGCCAGCCGCGCCAATAAGCCCGTACCAGTGATTGCCTACGTTCCTCATGACCCGCAACACCCCCTCAAGCAGTACCCGTCGGCCCTCCAGTTCATGGCCGAACTGACACGCCAGCTGCGCGACCACACATCCCCGGCAGGCTATCAGCAATTCTTCAGCCAGTTCGTCAATCAGCAACAACGCGGGCATTTTTTTGCCCGACTCAACGAGCGCCTGAGCAAGGTGAAGTGGCGCCCTGCACCGGCGGGTTCAAACTTGCCGAGCTGGCGCGAAACAGCGGTGGACAATCCCGACCTGCAATTCAGCCTGACAAGATTCCAGGACGACCGCGACACCCGGTTCAACGGTGACGTATGGGGTTATCTCTACCGCCAGAAGTTGAACAAGATCCTCAACGATGCCACCGAAATCGCCATTTCCACCGCGTACGCCGATCGCATGGCGCGCTGGGCCTGGTGGGACAATCTGCAAAAAATGCTCGCGGACATCTTCAACGCGGCGCTGCTGGTAGCGACACCGTTTGTGCCGTTTCTCGGTGAGTTGATGCTGGCCTACACCAGTTATCAACTGCTCGACGGGGTCTTCGAAGGCGTCGTGGATCTGGCTGAAGGGCACTTGGCCGAAGCCGGCGAGCAGGCGATCGGCGTCCTCGAAAGCATCGTCCAGCTCGGCGCGTTTGCTGCCGGTGCGACGCTGGGTAACATCGCGCGGGTGAAACTCTCGGCGTTCGTCGAAGGGTTGAAACCGGTGCAACTGCCGAACGGACAGACGCGCTTGTGGAACCCCGACCTGACACCCTATCGATTGCCCGAGCAGACCTTGCCGACAGCGACCCGGCCCGATACTCAAGGATTGCATCCGGTGGGTGACAGACAACTGCTGCGACTTGATCAACAGGTATTTGCCGTGACGCAAGACCCCGTCAGCGGGCAGCACCAGATCCGCCACCCGCAAAGGCCCCAGGCCTATACGCCGGCACTTGCGCACAACGGCGATGGCGCGTGGGTGTGTGAAACGGAAAACCCGCGCCAGTGGCAAGGTGCACAATTGATGCGCCGGATCGGTCATCGCACCGAAGGCTTCAGCGATGCGCAACTGGAGCAGGTTCGCCTGCTCACCGGTACCGATGAAAACATCCTGCGTCGCATGTATGTGGAAAACGCTGCGCCGCCGCCATTACTGATCGACACGCTGCTGCACCTGGGGATGGCACCTGAAGAACCCGCACCGGCGCTCTCCCCTCCAGCCCGGCAGGTGCTGGTGGACTGTCCGCAGCTGACGCCGACCCTCGCCGAGCGAGTGATTGCGCAGGCCAGTCCCATGGAGTTGCAGCAGATCACTGCGCAACGCCGCTTGCCACTGCGCCTGCGCACCACCGCCCGCGAGGTGCAGTTTGAATTGCAGTCGGTCAGGGCTGCCCAGGGCTTGCAGCTGGAAAGCCTGAGCAACGTCGAGAGTGAGCGTTTGATTCTCGGAGCCTTGCGTCACTACAGCGATACCTTCGGCGCCTTGCGCATTGAAGTCCGCGAGGCGACCTTCAATGGCGAGTTGCGATGCGAGGCCGGTGCCGAGTCAGCCGAGCAACTGCGGGTGCTGATACGTACCGGCCCTGATCGCTATGAGGTGCGCGATGGCGAGAACCAGCCAATCCATGAAGCCAGCGGTTTGTATGAGGCGATTCTGCACGCCATCGACAATGACGGGCACAGCGCCCTGGGCTACCGGCCGACCGATATCGAGCCGTTCAAGCAGTGGGTCATCGCCATAACCACTGCACCGAGTGAACGCCGAACGATACTGGCGCGCGCCCCGATACGCCCTGTCGCCGAACACGACACGCTGTTTCTGCTGCGCGGTGGCGGCTTGAGCAAAGACTCGGTGACGCTGCAGGAACGCATTCAGGATCTGCACCCACATTTCACTGCGACGGAGGTCGACGCGTTCGCCGATGCCTTGAGCGCACAGGGTGAGCCATTGCAAGCCATCGAGGCCCATGAAAACGATCTCGATGAACTGCGCGTCATCGTCCATCGCTGGCGCTATCAGCAGCCGGACAGCTGGGGGCCGGGCAGCCAGGGGTTTCGTGACGGAGGCGGGCTGCATATCTATGAGCGTTTGCTGGACTGCTTCGAACGCAAGAACGAAGACCTTGGCAACCGCAGCGATCCCTCGTCCTATGCCCTCGATCTCTCCCGGGAATTGCTCTCGCTGGATCTGGAAACCTGGTGGTCCAAGCGTCCGGAATTGAAAAAGTTCCTCGACAAAGTCACCGTGCTCAAACTCGACAACACACGCTTTTCCAGCAACGGCACGAGCCTGCTCAAAGACTTTCCGAACCTGATCGAACTCAGCGCCAAATATTGCGAGCTGACCCGTTTGCCCGAGCGTATCGGCACCACGTTGCGTCGCCTCGAACGTTTGCGCTTGAGCAATAATCACATTGTGCTGGACCCCGGCGCGGTCGCACGACTGCGCGACCTGACGTATCTGCAGGTTCTGAAAATGGATGACAACCCGCTGGGCCAGTCGCCCGACCTGTCACGCATGCCGCGACTGAAGGTGGTTGGACTGAAGAACACCGGGTTGACCGCGTGGCCCGAAGGCACGCTGGCCAAACCGAGGCCACGGGGCTTTCTGCTCGATCTGCGGGGTAATCCGCTCACGGTGATTCCCGAGGTGCCGACCGGTTCCGATGCGCAGTGGCTGGTGGCCCGCACACGACTGGACGTGATTGCCCTGTCCGACGTCAACCAACTGCGTTACCAGGCCCACCGCCGCTCGATGGCGTTACCTCCCGAACCTCTCATCCCGGCAGCTCCCGGGCAAAACACATCAATCATCTCCACGTATGGCGCCGATTATTGGGGAGATGTGCCGGGCTGGGGCGTCAACCGCGAGACACCCTGGGCGGAACTGGTCGAGGAGCCGGCCGCCCAGCCGTTCATGGCAACCTTGCTCAGTGTGCGCGACTTTGCCGACTACCGCGCCGATGGTGCCGCGCGTGCGCAACTGATGCAGCGCGTATGGCGCATGCTCGATGCCGTGCATGTCGACAGTCGCTTGCGCGAGAAGCTGTTCACCATGGTGATCGCTCCGGTGGATTGCGCCGATGCCGGTGCCCAACTGTTCAACCACATGGGGATCAACGTGCTGGCGTTCGAGGCCCACGCCTACTCCACCAGCCCGGCCGAGGTTGAACAAAAACTGGTGACCCTGGCCAGGGGCGCGGCGCGGCTGGAGCACGTCAATGAAATCGCCCGGGCCGATGTCGCCAGTCGTGGCGGCAACCCGGATGATGTCGAAGTCTATCTGGCCTATCAAACCGGGCTGGCGAAACGCCTCGACCTGCCCTGGCAGTCCGAGGATATGTTGTACCGGCCGGTGTCCGGCGTCACGGACGTAATGATCGATCAGGCGTATGACACGGTAATGGCGCTGGGTGAAGGCGACGGTCTGGTCAACGCGATGCTCGAGCTCGACTTCTGGGCGCAGTATCTGCATGACAAATACCCGGTACGCAGCGAGAGCAACAAGCGCCTGTATCAGGCGAAATACGAGCGCCTTGAGCAACTGCGCGAAACCCAGCGCCAATGGACCGAATCAACCTTGGCAGCCGAGCGCGCAACGCTGCGCGAACAGCTCAAGGTCTTGATCAACGACCTGCCGGTACCGCCAACCGTGGTGTTTGCCGAAGTACCGATCAGCGACGCGGTGTTCGACCGTTTACTGATCGATCTGGGGGATGACGAAAAAGAACTGGCGCGTCGCCTGACCCGTGAAGCACTGAGGCGCGCCGGACTTTGATTGCGCCGCGCAAGCCTGTGGCCTGTCCATTGAACTCCGGACAGGCCTGCGAACTCAGGGTGCAGCCGCATTGAATATCAGGTGCACATTGCCGTAGTAATTCCCCGGCTTGTAGCCGCCGGCGGGCACGATCGGCTGGATCTCCAGCACGTATCGCCCGCCGGCCCTGGCCTGCTCGGCAGAGACTACCTGGCGCGGCGGCGCCTCATGGGTCAGCACGGTATCGGCGAAGCTCACGCGCAGATAAATGTTCTGCTCGTCGCGGCCATTGGACAGGTAGGGTTCGCTGTCCAGCCGGGCCTCGATTGCACTGGTGTCGTGCCTGACATCAAAGTGCTTGCGCACGCCGCCCAAGGTTTTCGTGCTGACATTCCATGGCAGAATCTGCGCGCGATGAATCCAGTCCGTCTCGGCCGGTATGACGTAAAAACCCAGCGTCGGAATGTCCACCGACACTTGGAACCGGTGCTCCTCGCGCGCTGCAAATAGCCCGGCACTGAACAACGTCAGAACGCCCGTGCACACGGTAATGAACGATTGTTTGATCATCTCACGTCATCCCGCGATGAGTTGCCGGCAACGCTCAGGGGCTTCTTGTTATCGCCCTCGACAAGATTGAAGCGGTATTCGCGCCCGGGCTTTTTGTCGAACTCGAAACTGTTACCGGCGCGGATGTGGTGTTTGGTGGTCGGCTCGCAGGCGTTTTCGTCCTTTAGCGCACAGTTGCGAAACTCATCGACCACCACCACGGTGTTGCCGTTGTTACGCACTCGATACGTGGTTGGCGCATCTTCGATCACGCTGTCGAATCGGCTGTTTTTCGGGCGCACAAAGAACACCGTACCGAAACCGGTCATGACGTTGACCCCGGCAGACAAATTGTTTTTGTATTCGTCACGTTCTTCGGCGGAGACTGCGAATTCATCTTCCTTTTCCGGCACCACGGGAATGAACCGCACACGGAAATAACGTTCAGTGTCACGCTCGCCCATCAGCAGCAAGCGTGTCCCCTGCATGCCATTGGCCGGCACGATCAGCCGTGCCGGGCTGGCCATGAGGCCATCACGACTGCTCATGTCCGCCTGGTTCCTGACCTCGACTTCCCGCGACTTACCGTCGGCGTCGTAGACGATTTCGAGAATATTGACCTTGACGAATGCGGTGCTGTCACCGCTGTTGAACACCCGCTTCAAGTAGGTACTTTTGTCGCCATCCAGATAGTCGTACACCGTGCCAACGTTAATCTGCGGCCCGGCCGAAATGGCCAGAGAAAAACCGCTCAACCCCATCAACAGCAACAAACGCTTCATAGCCATAGACCTCTTCACATTGAACAAAACACAACCACCATGTATCGATACGCGACCCATCAGACTTCCGAGTCCCAGATCACCGTGACCCGACCTGCATAGTTGCCACCCCTGCCGGGCTGCAACATGAACTCCATGACGTATGGCGGTACTTCGAAATGCAGGATGCCGGGTGCCCTGTCCACGTAAAAACCGGGCTGAAACTGTTGCGCGTTGGCTTGTCCGGTGCGCAAGCGACGCCGCTGGACCGGTTGCCCGGACATATCGGTCAAGCCATCGGGCAGGCTGACGCTGACTTGCAGTTCCACCGCGTACTTGGTGACGGGGTCTCGAATCTGGCAATCGGTGACAATCCCTGGCATCTCGCATTCCAGCTGCATCTTGAAACGCGACGAGGCGGAGATGTTGAAAGTCTGATCTCGAAACAGCCGCACTGGCCGGCGCCCGGTTTGCAACCAGCTTTGCCAGCCGCCCGCCGGAACCAATTGGACTTTGTCGCCGCCGGGAGGAATCTCTACTTTCAGGGTGTGCTCAACATCGAGGCTGAAGTGGATGGTCAGGCTGTCATCGCTGGGCAACATAATGTCGCCCATATCGAAATCGCGCCCGGGACCGATCCCATAGGTGTGGCTGCCGACATAGCGTCCCGGGGACATTTTCAGCGGATTGGGGGTGCGAAGCTCGTAGCCGATCTGAAACATGTCATAGCGCAGGCTTTCAATCCGGTAAGCGGCCGTCGGTACACAGCTACTGCCTGGCGGAGTCAACCAAAAGAACGAGCGCCATGTCGGCTCGACAAACATGCCTCCGGTGTAGCCACAGGGTGCTGGAGGATACGTCCAGTTGTACCCGCTCCACAGCATCTCGTGCGCGTCCGGATTACTGTCGGGGGCGCCTTCACCGATGATGCTTTGAACCCGGTCCGGCAGGTAGTAGCGGCCACCAATCGATGCGATGCGCACCTGCAATAACGACTGCTCTGCGGTCTCTTGATTAACGACCTGCAGCGGTATCCACTCGGTCGGGGGTTTGAACATTGCACCTTTGCGCATATCGCTGTGCCGGGCTTCGATCGGGCCGATGGCATTGAATTCGATCGGCACCAGGATGCTGAAGATGGACAACCCTTCGCAAAATGTCGGGTAAATGGAGCAGTGCCCGCTATATGGCGTCGTATTGATAAATTCATTGCGCATCGGGTTGCCCGGATCAGGCTTGAACGACGCCGTGACATCAATGGACGCGGCCTGTGCCGACACCGAAACCACCAGACTGAACAGCGCCAGGAAAAAACTTAATAAACGCCGATGAATCCCATTGCAGGTCTTCACACTGAAACTCCCTGTAAAATTGACACGCACGGCGCATATCGGCCACGGACGATGGCCAGCTTGTTCGCAGCCCGCCCCCTCAGATATCCGAATCCCAATACACCACGACAACGCCGGTATACCTGCCGCCTCTACCGGGCCGCAGCATGCTTGCCATCGAATGCGGCGGGACTTCGAAATGCAGGGTTCCCGGTGCCCGATCCACATAGAAACCGGGTTTGAAATATTGCTCGTTCCCCGCACCCGGCTTCAGTCGCAAACGCTTCACAGGTTGGCCGGAAAGGTCGGTTATGCCATTGGGCAGGCTGACACTGACGAACAGACTGACTCGTTGGTTCACCTCAGAATCTTCCAGTGCACATCCGTCCTCAACTCCAGGCCCGCAACCTATAAACATCTTGAAACGTGAAGATGCTGAGATGTTGAAGGTCTGGTCGCGGAACAGGCTCACCGGCCGCCGACCGGCCTGCAGCCAGCTCTGCCAGCCACCGACCGGCACTAGCTGGACTTTTTCGCCACCCGGCGGAATCTCGACCTTGAGGGTGTGCTGTACATCCAGATTGAAGTTCAAGGTCAGCGAAGAACTAGTGGGCAACATCACGTCGCCAAAATCGAAATCCGCGTTTGGCCCGACGGTGTACGTCAGCGCGCCGATGTAATTCCCAGAGGACATGCCCAACGGGTTGGGCGTTTCCAGCTCATAAGCAAAATCCACGTACCCCAGGCGCACCCACGGGACATCGAACTTCGCCTGCTTGCCGCACACCGTGCTCGACGGGGTTTTCCAGAAAAACGCATAGGTGTCCTGGCCGTACCAACCCACCCCACTGTAAATGCAAGGCGCCGGCGCGTTGACCCAACTCGAGCCCCACAACAGGTTATGAGCGATACGATAATCATCAGCACCGCCCACCAGCTTGATCACGTCATCGGTCACCACTTGGGAACCGACGCCGACGATGCGCACCCTGACCTTTTCCGGCTCCCGGGTGGTTTCGTGATAGACCGTCAGCTCCCGCCATTGTGTGGGTGCCTGGAACATCACGCCGTGTCGAGGAGAGGCATGGTTGGCCGGAATCGGCGCGCGGGAATCGAACTGGATCGGCACTTGCAGGCTGAATATTTCGTTCTGCTCGCACTGCGCCGGATCGTAAGTGCAGTAACCACTGGACGGCGTGGTGTTGCGGAATTTGTTGCGGTGCGGATAAGACGAGTCCGGCCTGAACTCGGCGGTAATGGAAACCTGTTCGGCGTAGACCGGAAAAGCGATCGCGGCCAACGTAATAACGATTAGCCAGCAAACACGGGATGTAGCTGAATATGCGACGTTCATGTCTGCAAAATCTCCTGAAGCAGGCCTATATCAACCCGCGGTCTCTGCCTTGTGGGTGGCCTCGGCCAACGTATCCGGCGAGCAGCGCAGATCACCGATCATCAACACGTTGTTTTCACTGCGGTGCTTGTTAGTGTCGAGCCGGAACTGGCACAGCAACTGATCGGCGTAACGCACCTCCAGGGTTGGCGAGCCGGCATGCATTTCCATCGAGAAAAACCCGTCGACTTCACTGACCCCGCGACTGGCGTGATTGATCACGTGGTGGCCCTTGAGCGGCCGGCCTTGTGGATCGAGCAGGCGTCCGAGCACGGTCACGGTTTGCATCACCCGCACCTTGCGGTATTCCACGCCGCCCTTGTTCAGGTGATAGCGGGTACGGGACGGTTCGATGTTGGCTGCCGGTACATGATTGCCTTCGAAGTCGAAGCTCACCGAGCTGTTCCTGTAGGCCGTGAGCGGGATGAAATTGCGCCCCGGACGCAACGCTGCGCTGCCGCCGCTGAGGTCGTCGGCGCGCAAGGCAATGTCAGCGATATCCGATTCGACATCGACGATCATTCCGGCGCCGCGACCCTGATGCTGACTGGTCATGACCAGCCGTTGACCACCGACGATCACGCTGCTGTCGAGGTTCACGCCACCGGTGAAGTTGCCGTTATAGGACGAGCGCTGCGCGAAGCCGTCGCCATTGACCCAGTCGGTGCGAAAGTTGGCCAGGCTCGCCAGACCGACGCCGTAGGTGTCGGTCAGCGCCGTGACCGAGACGCTCTGCAGAATGTGATCCTGCAGGTCTTTGCGATAACCGATCGAGCCATTGTTGTCGCGCCCGCCATCACGTGCGGTACGGCTGCCAATGCTGCCGGAGACCTGCTGGCCGGGACCGCCCAGCGCCATGTTGATGCTCAGGTCGACCCCGCGATTACGTGCATCACCACTGCTGTAGCTGCCGGGACGATCGAACAGTGACAGCCGCCAGTTGGCGTCACTGCCGAACAGCTCGGTGCGTTGTGTCCAGCCCAGGTCCATGCCCACGCCTTCGACATTGCCCTCGCTGTGCGAGACCCGTGCGCTCAGCGAGTTCTTGCGGCTGATGCGGTGGTTGAGCGCCAGCGACGAATTGCTGGTCTCGCCGGTGAAGACGTTGCGTTGGCGCACGCGGGTGCCGTCGGGCAGCGTGTCGTAGGTGTTGCGGGTGTCGAGCCAGCTGCGGTTGTGGCTGACCACCAGACTGCCGGCGCCGTAGTTGTACAAGCCCTGCACATCGGCCCCGGTGCCGTGATCCTCGGTCTGATACAGGTTGGCGTAGAGGCTGATGCTGTCGGCCAGGCTCCAGTCGATCGAGCTGCCGTACTGCAAGGTGTTGCGCACCTGGCGTGCCGACAATCCGAGGATCACCCGTGGGTGCAACAGGTAGTTGATCGCCGCACCGGTGGTGAAATCACCGCTGTCCTGTTCGTCCCAGTTGCTGAGCAACTTGC
Organism: Pseudomonas sp. AD21; assembly: GCF_002878485.1. Taxonomy (NCBI): domain Bacteria; kingdom Pseudomonadati; phylum Pseudomonadota; class Gammaproteobacteria; order Pseudomonadales; family Pseudomonadaceae; genus Pseudomonas; species Pseudomonas sp. AD21. The sequence continues at coordinate 9,765 of NZ_NQYG01000039.1, read as the reverse complement.
TTTCCTGACCGGCGAAAACGTTATAGCGCCAGCGCTCGTCGAGGTTGCGCCAGTTGACCGGCTTGTAGACCAGTTCCTGAGTAGTCGAAGTGGTCTGGCCATCCTCGATCAGGCGCACTTCGACCTCATAGATGCCGCCGGGCAAGGGCCGGGTGTCGAGGGTCTGCAAACCGGCAGGCACTGCCTGGGTGTTGATCAGCAAGCCATCGCGGTAGATCTCCACCGACGCCTGCCGGTTGGCCGTGACAAATATCGGGTAGACGCTGGGTCGCGGACTGTCGACGGCGAGGCTGTCGGAGCTGCCGTACATCACGCCCACCGCCGTGTCGGGGCTGGTGCCGAATGAACGGGGCTGACGGGTCAAGCCTTCGGAATTGGGGGTGAAATAGCCCAGGCGGAAAAAACTGCCCTGCAGTTCGCGCTGGGTATAGAGCTCGTGCACCGCATGATAGGTCTGGGTGTCCGGCCCGCCGAGACGCGCCAGCTGCATATTGAAGGACTGGCTCCAGTGACCGAGGCTGGCACTGGCCTCCAGACCGAAACGCCCGCCCAGATCCTGATTCTGGCCACCATTGAGGTTCAGTTGATTGCGCAGCATCAGGCCATTGCTGCCGCCTTCGGGTTGCTCATGGAAGCGTTGGGTTTGCGGATCGCGTTCGGCGTTTTCAGTGACGATCGACAGCAGCGAGCTTTCCAGGTTGTAGTGCACCGCCAGCAGTTGCTCGGGGCATTGTCCGCTGCAGCTCCCAAGGGCTACGCCCGGTTTGAGAGTGCTGGCCCATGTTTCGCGCTCGGCGGCGCTGAAACGGCTGTCACTGGTGTCGGTGAAATCGAGCAAGGTCACCCGGTCATCGCGTGACAACACAATCATTGCCTCGCCCAGGGGTTGTTGATCAAGTTCGACACGAACTGCCAAAGGTACATCAAAGAAATGTTCTTCGAAGTCCGCCGGAAGACCTTTCGCCTGAGCCAGCAAACTTCGCGGGGTATTATCTACCGGAGGGGGCGCCGCCAGTACGCTGGTGCTCAAAAGCAACGCAAGCGCAGCCGCGATGGGCGTCATCGGAAACATGAATTAATACTCTGATTACCGGAAAGTAAAAGCCCGGCCGGGCAACTTTCAAGTTGCCGGCCGGTTACGTTACTTGAACACGTAACGTCAGGTATTGCCGTTATTACTCAGACCGAAGGTTCTACGACCAGCATGACCACGCCGGTGTAGTCGCCAGCTTTTGGCTTGGCGCCGGTCGCACTGATCTTGAAGGGCGCGCGGTAGCGGGTATTGGACTCGGCCTCGCCGACCACTTCCTGGGAGGTGGTGGTCAACGTCTTGCCGTTGAGTTCGACTTTCAGGTCGATGGTGTTACTGCCACCGATAAGCTTCGGTACGCCTTCCAGACGGGCGTGAACCTTGCCGGCGGTGTGCAGCACATCGAAGTGTCCGTTGACTTCGCGCATCGAAGCGGTGGCCGGGTTGTAGCTCATGTCCTGATCCTTGTTGACCAGATCGGCATCCACCGGCACCGCATAGAAGTCATCAGCCGGTACGTGCGCCACAATACTGATGGAGTGTTTGGCTTCGGTGGCGGCAAACGCCATCGAGGCGCTCATGGCCAATACAGTCAGAGGGGCGGCAAAGGCGAGTTTCTTGAGCATCATTGAATACCTGTCTTAAATAAATTAGTTGATTCATTGAAAGTTCAACGCGAGCAAAACAGTCACGAGCAGTTACTGCTCTCCGTTAACTTTCAACGCCGAGAGATGGTCAACCAATTTATCTTTAAAGTAAGCAGGCAACGTCCTGCGACCTTGTAGCCCGAACGCCATTAGATGAGAAAGAAAAAACCGCAAAAACCATGAAAGTTCCTGTCCGGCTGTAAGATAGCGGCTACAACGCGCCAACCCGCTGACTGTACGCGCCATAACTTTGCAGCAACTTCCGTAAGACCAATACCACACTTCACCGAGAATAAAGGGCGAAACAGAACATTAGAGAGTTAGCACTAATCTGCGCCATCGCCGCGCAATTTAATACCCGTTTTTTTTGATCATTTACCGAGGTTTTGCCGCTGCCGATTCGATGGGTGAGATCCGCACCGTTGGTCAGGAGCCCTTGCGCACCCATTAAGATATATCTTAAGTTGTATCTAAACACGACGAGAGAGAACGCAAAAATGAGAGACCATCATTCCCCCCACCGCGAGCACGGTGACGGCCGCGACGGCTTCGAGAAACGCCCCGGACGCGAACGCGGTGGTCGTGGCCCACGAGTCTTCGCCCCCGGCGACCTGAAATTGCTGCTGCTGGCACTGATTGCCGAACAGCCTTGCCACGGTTATGACCTGATCCGCCAGATCGAAGGCATGTTCGATGGCGCTTACAGCCCAAGCCCCGGCGTGATTTACCCGACACTGACCTTTCTGGAAGAAAGCGATTTGATCAGCGGCGACGCCGATGCCGGCAAAAAGCGCTACAGCGCGACTGACGCCGGTCGTTTGTCCCTACGTGAGCAAGCCGTCGCGCTGGATGGCGTGCGCATGCGTATCGACGTCAGCAAGCGCTCGTTGCGCGGCCATGACCGGCCGCCGGAAATCCACGAAGCGGTGCACAACCTGCGCCACGCGTTGCAACTGCACCACGGGCGCTGGAGCGCCGAAGAAATCCAGCGAGTTGCCGCGCTACTCAACGACACCGCCAAAGCCATCGTCGACGGCCCCGCCGTTCAATCTGCCCCGGAGAAAGCCGAATGACTGCAGTCGATACCCAAACCATTCACCGCGTGATGCACGAAATAAAACGCCGCAAGTTAGAGGTATTGCGGGTGGTCGACCTGACCCCACGCATGCGCCGCATCACCCTCGGCGGGCCGGAACTGGCCGGGTTCATCAGCCTGGGCACGGACGATCACGTCAAGCTGCTGTTCCCGCAGAACGCCGAACAAACCGCTGCGCTGGAGACCCTGGTGCTGGGCGCTGGCAAAAGCGACGTACCGATGCCCGAGATGCGCGACTACACCCCGCGTCGTTACGACCTGGAAAAACTCGAACTGGACATCGATTTCGTCCTGCACGGCGACGGCCCTGCCTCGACCTGGGCCGAGCAGGCCCAACCCGGGCAGTTTCTGCACATCGGCGGGCCGCGCGGTTCGATGATCGTGCCGGACATCTTCGACAGCTACCTGCTGATCGGCGACGAAACCGCCCTGCCCGCCATCGCCCGGCGTCTCGAAGGCCTGGCGGCCCATCGCAAGGCGCTGGTGGTGATCGAGGTAGAAAACGGTGCCGAGCAACAGGTGCTGGGGAGCGCAGCGCAGGTCAATGTGATCTGGGTGCTGCGTGAAGGCGGCAAGGACAACCTGCTGACCACCGTCAAACAGTTGCAGGTGCCCAAGGGCAATCTGTATGCGTGGGTGGCGACCGAGACCAAGGTTTCGCGGCAGATCCGCCGGGTGCTGATTGATGAGCATGGGCTGGATGAGCAGCTGATCAAAGCCGTCGGCTACTGGCGTGCCGAAGGTACTCCTGAAGAGGAATGAGATTCCTCCCTGTGGGAGCGGGCTTGCTCGCGAATACGGTGGTTCATTCAAAAATGATGTTGACTGACCCGACGCTTTCGCGAGCAAGCCCGCTCCCGCATGGGTTTCAATGCCACGCTGACCGCCAGCGGTCGAGGCCGATTACCAGCAAACCAATCAGCACAAACCCCGCCAAAATCCCCCCGGCATTGATGAACACTTGTGCATAACCCAGCAGGGTCACATCAATGAACGGGTACGCATACGCGCCCAGCAGATGCCCGCGCAGCAGGGCGTAAACGAAGTACACCAGCGGATAAATCAACCACACCGGCAGGTGCCAAAGGCGCAACGTACCTTTGGGCACGCAGCACCACCAGTAGCCGAGAAACAGCAGCGGCATCACGTCGTGCAGCAATTCATCAGCGATAAACTGCCACCCCTCGGGATGCCACAAATGCCGCAGCAAAAAGCTGTAGGCCAGACTGACCACCGCGATGCTGACCGCCACCCCGCTACTGACCCAAGGCTGCAGAAACCAGCGTTGCGCAGCGGATTCGCGCCGGGTTACCGCGCAGGTCAGCACGCTCGCCACCAGGGTATTGGTCAGTACTGTGAAGTAGCTGAAGAAGCTCACCAAGCCACCCAGCAGACTGGCGTCGACACTCAGGCGCGCAAGGAAAATCAGGTACAGCTGAATGCTCAATCCGGCCCAGCCGAGGCTGGCGATGACCATGATCAGGCGTCGCCGCAAAACGGCGTCCATCTCAGACCGGACGCTTGGTGCGCATAAGTTTCACGTACAAACGCTCGACCTTCTCCCGTGCCCAGGGGGTTTTGCGCAGGAACGTCAGGCTCGACTTGATGCTCGGGTCGCTCTTGAAACAGCGGATATCGATGCGCTCGGCCAGCCCCGACCATTCGTAATGAGCCACCAGCGCATTGAGGATCTGTTCGAGGGTGACGCCATGCAGCGGATCAGGAGTGTGGTCGTTCATGCCAGGCCTTCGGATGGAGTGAAAATGCACAAGCCGCGCACCTTAGCCGAGGGGCTGTTCAGGTGGAAGGCCTTGCTTCAAATGTAGGCCAACCCAAGAAGATCGCAGCCTGCGCCCCTCCCCACAATGCGCCCGTTTGACGCACTGTTACCGAATGCGAAACGCTGCATGTCTGCAAAAGCCCTTTGTCTTTTTGTTACAGATCATTATCCTGCCGCCCTTCAGCTGAATCGCTTCACTGTCTGCGTCAATTTGAAGCGCTCGGTTTACCCCCAGAAAACACCAAAAAAAGACTGACCCATGCCTGATTTTTCCTTCTCCCGAGACAGCGCTATCTCAGCCCTGCGCCTGATCGGTGGCTGCACCGCGCTCGGCCTCGCCACCTACGCCCAGGCGGCCCCCGCCTTCGACAGCGACTCACCGTGGATGCTCGGTGACTGGAACGGCACCCGTACCGAACTCTCGGAAAAAGGCTACGACTTCAAACTCGATTACACCGGCGAAATGGGCAGCAACCTGCACGGCGGCTACGACCACGATCGCACCGCGCGTTACAGCGACCAGTTCGGCCTGGGTACGCACCTGGACCTGCAGAAAATCCTTGGCTGGGACGATGCCGAGTTTCAACTGACCGTCACCAAGCGCAGCGGCAACAACATCAGCAACGACCGGATCAACGATCCGCGCGTCGGCGGCTTCACCTCCGCGCAGGAAGTCTGGGGCCGTGGCCAGACCACGCGCCTGACACAGATGTGGTATCAGCAGAAATTCTTCGACCAGAAGCTCGACATCAAGGTCGGCCGCTTCGGTGAAGGCGAAGACTTCAACAGCTTCCCGTGCGACTTCCAGAACCTGGCGTTCTGCGGCTCGCAGGTCGGCAACTGGGTCGGCGGCATCTGGTACAACTGGCCGGTCAGCCAGTGGGCACTGCGGGTCAAATATCACCTGACGCCGGAACTGTACGCGCAGGTCGGCGCCTACGAGCAGAACCCGTCGAACCTCGATCGCGGCAACGGCTTCAAACTCAGCGGCAGCGGCACCCAGGGCGCCGTGTTGCCGGTCGAGCTGGTCTGGACCCCCAAGCTCAATGGCCTGCCGGGCGAATACCGCGCCGGTTACTACTACAGCAGCGCCAAGGCCTCTGACGTCTATAAAGACCAGAACGGCCAGCCTGCCGCGCTGAGCGGCGAAGCCTACCGCAGCGCCTCAAGCAAGCACGGCGTGTGGTTCGGCGCCCAGCAGCAAGTCACCAGCATCGCCAGCGACCACTCGCGCGGCCTGAGCGTGTTCGCCAACGCCACGATGCACGACAAGAAAACCAACGCGATCGACAACTACGTGCAGGCCGGCGTCGTCTACAAAGGCCCGTTCGATGCCCGCGCCAAGGACGACATCGGTTTCGCCCTGGCCCGCGTGCACGTCAATCCAGCCTTTCGCAAAAACGCCGAAGCGAGCAATCAGGCCAACGCGGTCTACGACTATGACGATCCGTCCTTCCTGCCGCCGCAGGACACCGAATACAGCGCCGAACTCTATTACGGCGTGCACCTCGCCAACTGGCTGACCGTACGCCCGAACCTGCAATACATCCGCCACCCCGGTGGCGTGAACAACGTCGACGATGCCCTGATCGGCGGGATCAAGATCCAGTCGTCGTTCTAAGAGCCTGGCAAATACCCACAGTGGGAGCGGGCTTGCTCGCGAAGGCGTCGTGTCAGTCAACACATCAGCCTTCTGACACACCGCTTTCGCGAGCAAGCCCGCTCCCACAAAAGAATTTAGTTAGCCAAACAAGTTTTATCTGAACCATGCCTGCGCCCAATCGTCATCTACAGTGACTACTGCGCGGGACTACTTGAAACGTCACGGAGAATCACATTATGAGCACCGAAAGTGCTTCGAGTCGGGGCCGTCTGCTACCGAGCCTGCTCGGCATACTGCTTCTACTGATGGGCCTGGCCATGCTGGCCGGGGGAGTCAAGCTGAGCATGCTCGGCGGCTCGCTGTACTACCTGCTGGCCGGTATCGGCATTGCGCTGACCGGCATTCTGTTGCTGCTGCGTCGTCGCGCAGCGCTGGGCCTGTACGCCATCGTGCTGTTTGCCAGCACGGTCTGGGCCCTGTGGGAAGTCGGTCTGGACTGGTGGCAACTGGTGCCACGTCTGGCCCTGTGGTTCGTCCTCGGCATCGTGATGTTGCTGCCGTGGTTCCGTCGTCCACTGCTGCTCGCAGGCCCGGCGCCGATGGGCACTGGCGGTCTGAGCATTGCCGTGGTTCTGGCCGGCGTCACCGCTTTGGCCAGCCTGTTCACTCACCCGGGCGAAACGTTCGGCGAGCTGGGCCGCGACACCGCAGACATGACCAGCACCGCGCCGCAAATGCCTGATGGCGACTGGCAGGCCTATGGCCGCAGCGAATTCGGCGACCGTTACTCGCCGCTCAAGCAGATCACCCCGGCCAACGTCGGCAAGTTGCAAGAAGCCTGGCGCATCCAGACCGGCGACCTGCCGACCGCTGATGACCCGGTCGAGCTGACCAACGAAAACACCCCGCTCAAAGCCAACGGCATGATCTATGCCTGCACCGCGCACAGCAAAGTGCTGGCTCTGGACCCGGACACCGGCAAGGAACTGTGGCGCTTCGACCCGCAGATCAAGAGCCCGGTCGGCTTCAAGGGCTTCGCCCACATGACTTGCCGTGGCGTGTCGTACTACGACGAAGCCGCTTACGCCAAGTCTGAAAACGCAGCCTCCGCCATTATCTCCGAAGCCGGCAAAGCCGTTGCTCAAGCCTGCCCGCGTCGCCTGTACCTGCCAACCGCTGATGCGCGCCTGATCGCTCTGAACGCCGACACCGGCAAGATCTGCGAAGGCTTCGGCAAAAACGGCGTGGTCGACCTGACCCAAGGCATCGGCCCGTTCACCGCCGGTGGCTACTACTCCACCTCGCCTGCGGCGATTACCCGTGATCTGGTGATCATGGGCGGTCACGTTACCGACAACGAATCGACCAACGAGCCATCGGGCGTGATCCGCGCCTTCGACGTGCGCGACGGCCACCTGGTGTGGAACTGGGACAGCGACAAGCCGGACGCCACCGAGCCATTGGCCCCGGGCGAAATCTACAGCCGCAACTCGGCCAACATGTGGTCGCTGGCCAGCGTCGACGAAAAACTCGGCATGGTCTTCCTCCCACTGGGCAACCAGACCCCAGACCAGTGGGGCGCTGACCGCACCCCAGGCGCCGAGAAATTCAGCGCCGGCATCGTTGCTCTGGACCTGGCCACCGGTAAAGTGCGCTGGAACTACCAGTTCACCCACCACGACCTGTGGGACATGGACGTTGGCAGCCAGCCAACCCTGCTCGACATGAAAACCGCCGACGGCGTGAAACCTGCGCTGATCGCTCCGACCAAACAGGGCAGCCTGTACGTCCTCGACCGTCGTGACGGCACGCCGATCATCCCGATCAAGGAAATCCCGGTACCGCAAGGCGCCGTGAAAGGCGACCACACCGCGCCGACCCAGGCCCGTTCGGACCTCAACCTGCTGGCCCCGGAACTGACCGAAAAAGCCATGTGGGGCGCCAGCCCGTTCGACCAGATGCTGTGCCGCATCCAGTTCAAGGAACTGCGCTACGAAGGCCAGTACACGCCTCCGTCGGAGCAAGGCAGCCTGATCTACCCGGGTAACGTCGGTGTGTTCAACTGGGGCGGCGTTTCGGTCGACCCGGTTCGCCAGATGCTGTTCACCAGCCCGAACTACATGGCCTTCGTCTCGAAGATGATCCCGCGTGCCGAAGTGGCCGCCGACAGCAAGCGCGAAAGCGAAACTGCCGGCATCCAGCCGAACACTGGCGCACCATACGCCGTGACCATGCACCCGTTCATGTCGCCATTGGGCGTACCATGCCAGGCCCCGGCCTGGGGTTACGTCGCCGGTATCGACCTGACCACCGGCAAAGTCGTGTGGAAACGCAAGAACGGCACCAGCCGCGACAGCTCGCCAATCCCGATCGGCTTCACCTTGGGCGTGCCGAGCATGGGCGGCTCGATGGTGACTGCTGGCGGCGTCGGCTTCCTCAGCGGCACCCTCGACCAGTACCTGCGCGCCTACGACGTGAACAGCGGTAAAGAGCTGTGGAAATCGCGTCTGCCTGCGGGCGGCCAAGCGACTCCAATGACCTACACCGGCAAGGACGGCAAGCAATACGTCCTGCTCGTAGTCGGCGGTCACGGCTCGCTGGGCACCAAGATGGGTGACTATGTGATTGCGTACAAACTGCCGGAATAAGTTTTAGCGGCGGTAAAACAAAGGCGATGTCTCGTGAGGGACATCGCCTTTTTTGCATACAACTGTTCTGAATTCGCTGAAAAACCTGTGGGAGCGGGCTTGCTCGCTCCCACAATGGACGGTGTTCGTCCTACAGACGCGCGTTATGCACGGGAGTTTTCCGATAGGTCGCGTCGGTTGTGCCTCGGAAATTGGGTGGTTAGGCTCTGGAGGTCGCTGGAAATTCAGCGGCTGGGCGTCGCGGCCTGATAACTGATGCATAATCGCCAGCCTGACAGCACCTGCCGGTGCCTGTTGGTTGTTTCATGGCGGCTGTGCGCGGGATACCTTCGTAGAGGGTATGCCGATTTCTCAGTTATCGGTCCGCGAACCCGCGTACAGCTGCCACCCCAGATTGCGTCGCGGCAATCGAAGGTAGCTCCACTTCACAAAACTGAGTATTCACCATGATCAAACCAACACCAATCCCCCTGAAACCGATGGGACATCTCCCTACGAATCCCTCGATTCGAGAAGACTCCACGACGCCGCCGAACGCGCCCTCGACCACTACCTGAAACCCTGCGCCACTACCCTCAAATTCCACAGACCCAGCACCATGTTCCAGGTTGCTCCTGAAATGGATAATGAGAGCCTGCTGGTCCACGCCTGCGAATCACTGGCCTCGGCGAGCATCATGACCAGTGACATTGCGGCCTACGTCGACAGCCCGCAGCGACAGACGATACTGGCAATCCAGCAGATCATCATGCTGGCCGAGCTGGCGGTGAATCGGGTGTTGGATAACGTCGAAGGGACCCGAACCCCGGCACACAGCTGAACCCTTGTGGGAGCGGGCTTGCTCGCGAAGGCGTCAGCACATCCAACACTTGCGGTGACTGGCACACCGCTTTCGCGAGCAAGCCCGCTCCCACAATTGGATTGGGTGCATTCAGTTGGAGATTGGTCGGCTCGTAGGCCG